>JANNAY010001183.1:0-4464 GCA_031384945.1 Deltaproteobacteria bacterium | reverse complement strand
CGAGAAACAGCGTGCCGCCGTTGGCGAGCTCGAAGCGGCCAGGCTTCGACGTGACAGCACCCGTGAACGCGCCCTTCTCGTGCCCAAAGAGCTCGGCCTCGATCAACGTCGAGGGAATCGCCGCCGCGTTGATGCGGATGAACGGCTTGTCTTTGCGCGAGCTCTTCTTGTGCAGCGCCAGCGCCACCAGCTCTTTGCCGGTGCCGCTCTCGCCGGTGACGAGCACCGTCGACGGCGAATCGGCCACCTTTTCGATGATGTCGGTAACGACCTTGATGCGGGGCGACGTGCCCACCAGCGTGCGTTCGTCGCCGTCGGCGCCGCCGCCGGTGAACGTCAACGACGGCTCGCGCTGATCGCTCTCGCGCACCGCCAGCGCCTTCTTGACGACAGCGATGAGCTCGTCGCGCTCGTAGGGCTTGGTGACGAAGTCGAACGCGCCCTGCTTGAGCGCCTGCACAGCGAGGTCAACGGTGCCGTGGGCCGTCAGCATGACGACGGGCAGGTCTTTGAAGCGCTTCTTGATCTTCGACAGCAGGGTCATGCCGTCGATGCCCGGCATGCGCACATCGGTGATGACCAACGAGAACGGTTCGCCGGTGTCGGGCGCGGTCGAGGCTTCGAGCACTTCGAGGGCTTCTTCGCCGTTTTTGACAGTGACGACGTCGCAGCCCTCTTTTTTCAACGCAGCGGCCAGCACCTTGCGCAAAGAGGCTTCGTCGTCGGCGATGAGTACGCGCGCGGTCATGTGACCTGCCTATAGCACTCAAGTCGCGGGCGACGACGACGGAGACGCCTTCTTCGGCAGCTCTTGCGGCTTCTCGCGCCGCGGCAGCGCCGGCAGCCGGATGATGAAGGTGGCGCCGTGATCGCGGGCGGGGGCCTCGATGCTGCGCACCTCCATCTGTCCGCCGTGGTGCTGGATGATGCGCTGCGTGAGCGCGAGACCGAGGCCGGTGCCGCGCTCTTTCGTCGTGAAAAACGGGATGAAGATCTGGTTCAGCACCGACGGCGCCATGCCGGGGCCCTCGTCTTTCACGCGGATCTCGACGCTGCGCACAGGACCCTTCAAGCCCAACAGCGCCGCGTCTTTGAAGCTGTCGACGACGCGGGTCGACAAGAAGACCCTGCCCTTGCGGCCCATCGCGTCGGCCGCGTTCAACACGAGGTTGATCAACACCTGCTGCAGCCGTTCGGCGTCGCCGCTGACGTCGGGTACATCTTCGTCGACGTCGACGCCGATCTGCATCTCGGCGAGATCGTGCTGCATGAGCTGCGCGGTGCGTCGCACGGCGTCGTTCACGCTCAACGCCGAGAACGTGCCGCGAAACGGACGCGCATAGTCGAGAAACTCGGTGACGACGCCGTTCAGGCGGTTCACCTCGTCGATGATGATCTCTAACAGCTCTTTGTCATCGCCCTTGAACTGCCGGGGATCGAGCTCTTGCGCCGCGCCCTTGATGGCGGCGAGCGGGTTGCGAATTTCATGAGCCAAACCCGCCGACATTTCGCCGAGCGCCGCGAGACGATCGCGCTCGCGCAGCACGCCGAACAACCGCGAGTTCTCGACGTTGATCGCCAGCTGGTCGCACACCGCAATCAGCGACGCGATCTCGTCTGACGCGTAGGCGTCGGCCAGCCGCTCGTCGCGCAAGCACAAGAAGCCGACGACGTTGCCCTGCACGCGCAGCGGCACGATCAGGTCTGCGGTCAACGCGTCGAGCCCGCCGAGCAGCGCGGCTTCTTGGGCGACGGGGCCGTTGACGACGTCGTTGGCGGGTCCGAGGGCGCGGTTGTCGTCGGTGCGTCCGAGCCGTCGCGTCAGCGCTTCACGCAACAGCGGCGTCTGCGCCTTCAACAAGAACGCCACCAACGCCGGGTGCGTGTTGCCGTCGAGCACGCGCACCGGCGGTGGTCCGCGGTGCTCTTGCAGCTGAAACGCCAGACCGCCTTGATCGAGCAGGTAGACGCCGGCGTGGGTCGCCCGCTTGGCCTCGTAGACCTCGTCGAGCACCGCCGAGAACGCGCGCGGCAATTCGATCATCGTCATCAGGCGCGGCACCAAACGGCGAAGGCCGCGGGTGAACGTCAGCTGTTCGCGAAAGAACACGCGGGTCGCCGTCTCTTCGAGCCGCGACTTGACGGGCTCGAACAAGATCAAGATCAACGACGACGCCACCAGCGTGTTCGACAAGAAGAAGCCGCGGCGGTCGCCGACCCACAAGAACAACAAGCCGTAGACGACGGCAAGGATGAGGGCGAGGGATCCGAAGACCAGCACCTTGCCGAGCAGCTCGTGCAGGTCGAGCAGGCGCGAGCTCAAGATCGCCTGCGACAAGAAGTACAGATAGAGCGCGACGATGAGGCCGCCGATGGCGGGCACGGGTACGCCGGCAAAGGCGACGAGGTCGACGCCGCAGAAGACGGCGGCGACGATGCCGCCGATGGCGAGGGTCTGCAGGCGCGTGCGTTCGGCGGCCGAGTCGAGGTGGCGCGCGCGGCCGAGCACCGCCAACAGCCGCGACAGCAGCAGCACCAACAGCACCGTCGACAGCGCCGCCGTGACGCCTTTGACTTCGAGGGCGGGGGTGACGGCGACAACGACGACGACGAGGGCGGCCAGCAGCGTGCGCCTTCGTCTGCGCCGCGCTTGCAACGACACTTCGCCGAGGATGCCGTCGAAGAAGAAGTCGGCGGCGACGCCGGCGACGGCGGCGAAGGCGACGCGCAGGGCGAGAAAGCGCTGCGGGTCGCCAGCGACGGCGGCGGCGAGAAACGACGCGTGGTAGGCGCCCGCCGAGATCGCGAAGCCGGCGAAGCGAACCGTCGAGCCCTGGGTCGAGCGCAAGAGCAGCGCGACCGCCGAGGCGGTGCAGACGATGACGGCGACGAGGGCTGATTGTGACGCGAGAGTGTCGAACACGCTGTTCTTTCAATGCCCTTCAGCCGAGGGACTGGCAGGTGCTCCGGTGACGCCGGCCGCGGGCGGATGATGGCGTGCGGCCCAGCAGATGGGTAGATTGGACGCCACGCGCTCGTGGGTGGGCGCGGAGGTTGTCGGCGGGAAGGCGCATCCCTGATGGGAGCGCGCTGGACTTCTCCTCGGCTCCCCCGGTTCTGAGCGTCGCCGCGCGATGCGGCCACGAGAGAAAAACGCTGAACGCGATGCCTGTGCGAATAGCGAGCTGGTCGCTGTCGTCTGCAGGCACCTCGAAGCCCACGCCGTTGATGACGAGTTCTCAGCGCGCGTGACCACTTCGAGGGCGACGGTCCCGGCCTTCCGGAACCTGCTCGCCAACGATTGACGGGCAGTTCGCCGCTCCGCGGCTGCCCGCCGAAGAACGGGTTTGCGAGGTCTGCCTTCACCATGTCGACGATGACCGCTTCCATGACATCCACGCCGGGCGACACTCTGACGGGAACGTTGGGCCTCGATGCCCGGGTGCTCGTGCTCAACCGCAGCTTTCAGCCCGTGGCCGTGACGCGTGCGTCGCGTGCCTTCGGACTGCTCTGCTCCGGTGCGGCCCGCGCCCTCGACAAAGAGTTTCGCTCGTTCGATTTTTCGAGCTGGGCTGAGCTGGCTGCCGAGCACGGTGACGACGTCATCCACACGCCCCGTCAGGTGCTGAAGGTGCCGCGTGTCGTCGTGTTGCAAGCCTACGACCGCATGCCGCGGACGCAGGTGCGCTTCAGCCGGCAGAACATCTACCTGCGCGACAACTTCACCTGCCAGTACTGCCGCAAGGTGTTCTCGAGGTCGGCCCTCAACCTCGACCACGTCATCCCGCGGTCTCAAGGTGGACGTACCTCGTGGGAGAACGTCGTGTGCTCGTGCGTGCGCTGCAACCTCGAGAAGGGTGGACGCACGCCGGAGCAGGCTGGCATCAAGCTGCTCAAAGAGCCGAAGCGGCCGTCGTGGTCGTCGCTGTCTCCGTCGCTGGGCAAGGTCCCCTACAAAGAGTGGCTGCCCTTCGTCGATCCGGTGACCGCGTCCTACTGGAACGCGGAGCTCGAGGACGAGTGACCGGCGGATGTGAAGACGCTGAAACGGAAGAAGGAGGCCGCGTTGCCTCCTTCTTCTTTTTCTTCTTCTTTTTCTTCGCCTTCTTCGTCTTCGGTTACGCCAACGGAACCTGGCGATCGGTCAATGCGAAGTTCTCGTCGAGATCCAGCGCCCACGTCTGCGCCTTCTGCGTCGCCTTCTTCGGCAACAAGCTGTGCTGCTGGATCTCGAGCGCGCCGGCGGCTTCGAGGACTTTGCAGGCGGCGTAGCCGAGGTCGATCTCATGGGCGGCGTACGAGAAGCGGGCCGACGCCGGGGCGTGGTGGTGGTTGTTCTGAAAGCCCTCGCCGAGGATCAGCCAGGCCGCGAGGTGGTTGTTTCTGCTGTTGTCGTCGGTGTCGAAGTTGCGGCCGCCTTTGGCGTGGCCGAGGGCGTTGACCAGACCGCCCTGCACGGGGTGG
>JANNAY010001130.1:0-3310 GCA_031384945.1 Deltaproteobacteria bacterium | reverse complement strand
CGACGGCGACTGCGACGGCGGCTTCGTCTGCGGCTCGTTCTTTCAAGGCAACACAGCAGCAAAGGCGTGCTTGCCGGCGTGTCCGAGCACCGGCGACCCCTGCACCGTCGTCGAAGGCCGCGACGGCGTGTGCAGCCAGTTTCCCAACATCTCGTCGCCGATCTGCTTCGCCGAGGCCCCGCTGCTCGGACGCTGCGGCAACGGCGTCAGCACGGGCTGCGCCGACGTCAACGGCGCCTTTGTCAGCTGCGGCCTCGCCAGCGCCGACAGCCCCAACACCCCCGTCGACGACACCCTCGTCGGCCTCTGCGTCATCGCCTGCAACGCCGACGGATCCTGCGCTGACGCCTCGCTCGCCTGCAGCAACGACGTCGCTGTCGACTTCGGCGCTGGCTTCACCGGCGTCTGCGCTGCCGTCACCGTCGTTGGCGCCGCCTGCGGCGCGGCCGACGACGGCGCGCTCGTCGTCTGCACCGGCGACCAGGACTGCGACGACGACGTCTGCGTCGCTGCCGGCGAAGGCGAAGGCGAAGGCGAGGGCGAGGGCGAGGGCGAGGGGGAGTAGACCGAGCAGCCGCCTCTCTTTCGCCGCCGTCGATGTCGTGCTCGGCTGGGCCGTGGTGCGCGTCTCCGTCCTCTCGTGCTTCTTCCTCGTGTGCGCCTGCGCAGGCCCCGTCGACGTCGATGTCGTGCGCGTGCCGCTGCCGCCGCGCGCCGACGTCGTCACACCCGCCAGCGGCTTCGTCGACGACGATGGCGCCGCTGTCGTCAACGACGAAGAAGAAGAAGAAGAAGAAGAAGAAGAAGAAGAAGCAGACGTCTTTGCCGTTCTCGGCGCCGACATCGCTGCCGACGCCCGCGCCGCCGTCGACAACGCCCGCGTCGCCGGACTCGTCGACAACGACGTCTTCTCGGTCATCGACTTCTCGCTGCCGTCGACGGCGCGCCGCCTGTGGGTCTTCGATCTGGCGACGGGTGCTGTGTTGGTGAACGACCGCGTTAGCCACGGCAGCGGCAGCAACAGCGACGACGATCCATCGCGGGCTGACACGTTCTCGAACACGCCGGGCTCGCTGATGTCTTCACTCGGGCTCTCGCGCACGGCCGAGACCTACGACGGCAGCAACGGCTACTCGCTGCGCCTCGACGGGCTCGAGCCGAGCAACGACGAGATGCGCGACCGCGCCATCGTCGTGCACGGCGCCGCCTACGCCGAAGACGAATTCGTCGATGACAACGGCTACCTCGGCCGCTCGTCCGGCTGCCCCGCCGTCGCGATGTCGCGCAGCGCCGATCTGATCGATCTGATCAAAGAGGGTTCGCTGTTGTTTCAGTGGTTTCCCGACGCCAGCTGGCGCAGCACGTCGCCGTTTCTCGAATAGTCCGCACAGTGTGCGCGGCGGTTGACGCGTTCGCCACAGCGGCGCCGTCGCCGGCGCGTCTCTAAGGCGAGCGATATGCGATCGCTGCTTGTCTGCCTTGCCGCCGTTCTCACCACCTGCACCTGCGCCGAGCGGCAGAAGCCGCTGCCAACCCGCGGGTCGTTGACGTCGACGTTCGCCGCGCTGCCCGATCGGAGCCAGACGCCGCTGCGCGTGCTCGACGACAACACCGACGCGTGGCTCGCGCGGCTGCGCCTGCTCGAGGGCGCCAAGACCTCCATCGACACGACCTACTTCATCGTCGAGCCCGACGCGTTTGGCCTCGCCTGGCTCGGGCTGCTCGCCGAGAAAGCGCGCGCCGGCGTGAAGGTGCGGCTGATGCTCGACGCACGCGGCTCTTTCTCGTTCATCAACTCTGACGAAGGCCGCGCCCTCTACGCCGTCGCTGACGCGGGCGCTGATGTGCGGCTGTTTCATCCGGTCAACTCGCAGCTGGCGAAGCTCGTGACGAAGCTCGACCTCAAGCAGGGCGCAGCGTCTGACCACGACAAGCTCATCGTCGTCGATGGCGTTGTCGCCATGGTCGGCGGCCGCAACATCGCCGACGACTACCTCGCCGACCCGCGCGACTTGAAGACCGCGTACACCGACATGGATGTCGTCGTCGAAGGCGCCGACATCGCCGCCGCCGTCGACATGGCCTTCGCCACCGAGTGGGAGCGCGGCGGCGTCGCGATCGAGAAGGGTCAGCGCAAAGACGAGGCCGATGTCTTGGCGCTGGCGCTCGCCGCGATGCGCAGCTGGATCGCATCGCCGGCGTTCACGCCCGCGCAGCTCAAGTCGCTCGACGGCATCGCCGAAGACGACGACCGCGTCGTCGACATCGCCCGCGTGCTCGAAGGCAGCGTCGTCTCGCAGCTGGCGGAGCTGCCGAAAGACCCCGCGCGCGATCGCCTGCGCGCCATCTGCGTCGAGCTCTCGGGTCACCGCCATCTGCGCGGCGCCAGGGGCGACGTCAAAGCCATCGATGTCAAAGCCGCCGTCGTCGACAGCGTCGCCCTCGAAGGCATCGGCGACCACGCCATCTTCGACGCCCTCGTCCAGAGCATCGTCGACGCGAAGACGAGCGTGATGTTGCAGACCCCCTACCTCGTGCTCTCAGAGATGGAGGTGAAGGCCCTCGCTGACGCCAGCGCCCGCGGCGTCGACATCACCATCATGACGAATTCGCCGTTGTCGTCGGATTCGGCGCCGACGCAGGGCGCGTTTCTCGCGCAGTGGCCGAAGCTCGCAGCGCGCGTGCCGCGGGCGCGCATCTTCGTCATCAGCGAAGAGCGGCTGATGCACGCCAAGGTCTTCGTCGTCGACCACCGGCTCTCGTTCGTCGGCAGCTACAACATCGATCCGCTCTCGCGCGGCGTGAACAGCGAGCTCGTCGTCGCCACGATGAGCCCCGCCGTCGCCGCGCGCCTTGAAGGGCTCGTGCAGGTGCTCATCGACCGCGGTCCGCCCCGCACCTACGAGTACAAGATCGTGCGCGACGAACGCGGCAACCCCGTCGTCAACAACGGCGAGGTCGCCATCGCCTTTGGACCCGACAACCACCTCGACCAGAAGACGTTGGCGTCGGCAAAGGCCGCGCAGCCCTTCGCCGATCTTCTTCATCCGTTCTTGTGAAGTGCTGTGTTGAGGCAGCAGTCGGACGCTGCAAGAAAGACAAAAAAATCTTGCGAAAGAGTGGCCGGATCCGCCGCGGGCTGTAGTCCTTTCTGCATGACCAACACCTCTGGCCTTGCGTTGCTCTCCCTCCTCGCCGTGGGTCTTTCACCCGCGTGTGCGCCAACGGGCGACGGGACCGACGCAGAGGGCGAAGAAGGAGAAGGCGAAGAAGGAGAAGGCGACGAAGGAGAAGGAGAAGGCGAAGGAGG
>JANNAY010001127.1:0-1551 GCA_031384945.1 Deltaproteobacteria bacterium | reverse complement strand
GCGGTCGACGCCCGCTGCGGCGCCGAAGCCTCCATCGACGCCTCCGACCCAGGCGCCTGCGACGCCGCCGACGACCACGCCGACGACGACCGCGCCGACGACGACCGCGCCGACGACCGCGGCAGCGACGCTGCAGGCGCTGCTGCTCGAGGCCGAGCGCAAAGAGGCGCAGGGCGACCTCGCTGGTGCTGCGGCTGCGCTTCAGAAGGCGGTGCGGCTCAACACCAAAGATGCCGCGATGTGGAACCGCCTCGGCACGACGCTCGTGCGCCTCTACGACCTGCCCGGCGCGCTGGCGGCGTTGAACGCGGCGCTGGCGTTGTCGCCGAACGACCCGACCATCGTCAGCAACCAGAGCCGTGTGGCCCTGCTCGCGACGCAGGTCGTGCGCTCGCCCCGCCGCTGATCAGCGTTCAACGAGAAGCGACGCGTCCCGCGGGCTTCGGCGGGCCGTGATCCTTGAGCGCGAGGCGCAGGGATTCTTTGGCGAGCCACGGCGCCTTGATGTGCCACTTGCTCGTGTTGACGACGACGGCCGCGACCACGAGGACAGGGGCGTCGGCGGGGGCGAAGCCGACGAACCACGAGGTGTCGAGCCCGGTTTGGTAGTCGGTGAGCGAGCCGGTCTTGCCGGCAGCAGAGATGGGCAAGCGCGGCGCCTGGCGAAAGGCTTTGCCGGTGCCCTCGGTGACGGTCGCCGTCATCATCGCCTTCAGGGCCTTTGCCGTCTGCGCACTGATGACGCGGCGGGGCGAGACGTCGGCGTTTTTGTCGTCGGAGGCGGGGACGAGGACGCCGTCGTTGGCGACGATGCTGGCGATGGCGGCGCCCTGCAGGGCAGAGATCTGGACGTCGCCAAATCCGGCGGCGGTGGTGGCGAATTCGAAGCCCTTGTCGGGGACGACGGCGGTGGAGGCGACCTCGCCGTCGAGGATGGAGGTGCGGCCGCCGAAGCCCCACTTCTTGGCCTGTGCGCGCAAGAGCTCGGGCGTCAGGTGACGGTCGGCGAGCTTCGCAAGGGCGACGTTGGCGCTCATCGGCACGACGTCGTCGAAGGCGACGCAGACGCGGTCTTGTTTGCTGTCTTTCAGCTGCGCCGGCTGCATGCGGGTCTTGCCGCCATGAAAGCAGACGCGCTCTGACGTCGACACGCCCTGCTCGAGCAGCGCCGACGACGTCACGATCTTGAAGATGCTGGCGGCGGGCGCCATGGGGCGCATCGCCAGCCCGTCGGCGGCGCCGCGGGTCGAGTGCTCGGCCATGGCGAGGATGCGGCCGCTCTGGGCCTCAATGACGACGACCGCGGAGTAGGGGGTCTTGCCGTTCTCGAGCATCGCGTCGATGCGATCTTCGAGCAGGGCGTCGCGCGTCGGCCGCTTCTGCGTCGTCAGCGCAGCCGCGGCCGCTGTCAGTGTCGTCGTCGCGGTCGTCAACGCTTGCGACGCCGTCACCACCGTCTCGGGCAGCACCAGCAATGGCCGCGCAGGCACGTCAGCCGGCGCGGCGACGACAGCAGCGACGTCGGCGACCGGGGCGGCGTTGGCCTTCGGC
>JANNAY010001121.1:0-1987 GCA_031384945.1 Deltaproteobacteria bacterium | reverse complement strand
TTCGGCATCGCCAAGGTCGAACACCAGAGCCAGCTCACCGAGAGCGGCGCCGTCGTCGGCACCCCCGCCTACCTCGCCCCCGAAGTCGTCAAAGGACAAGGCGCCAGCGAAGCCAGCGACGTCTACGCCGTCGGCGCGCTGCTCTACGAAATGTTGTCGGGCAAGCGGCTGTTCGCCCACGCCAACGCGAACAACATCTGGGCCCTCGTCGCCACCGGAAAATTCCCGCGCCTCGGCAAGCTGGTGCCGTCGCTGCCGTGGCGGCTCACGCTGCTCGTCGAGCGGGCGCTCAAGACCGATCCCAAGCGGCGCCCCGCCTCGGCCGCCGACTTCGCCGCCCTCGTCGCCCGCTTCCTCGACGAGCACGGCGGACCGGCCGATCCGGCGCTGCGGTTGACGGGGTGGCTCGTCGCCGTCGGCAAGGTCCCCGAAGAGACGCTGCAGGCGATGCTGCCGCCGACGACGACGCTCTACGTGATCCACGAAGAGATCCCGCTCAAGCCGCGGCTGCGCCCGTGGCGGGTGGCGGCGCTGTCGTCGATGTTGCTGACGGTGCTGCTCGTCGGCGTCCTCGCCTTCGTGCCCGACGCCGTCGCCCGCTTCACCGCCCTCTTCCCATAGCCCCGACCACAACGCCGCGTCGTCGACGTCGATGGGCCACGCCCGCGTCGTCGACGTCGATGGTCCACACGCCCGCGTCGTCGACGTCGATGGGCACCGCGATGCCTGGCCGATGAGATGTCGGCCTGCCGCTCCCTGCGCCGCCGGGGATTTCATCCAGGACGCACGTTCGCCGGAGCGTTGTCGCGTTGACGGTGGCGTTGTCGGCGTGTGGACGATCGACGTCCGACGTCGACGCGCGGGCGTGTGGACGATCGACGTCGACGACGCGCGGGCGTGTGGACGATCGACGTCCGACGTCGCCGCGCGGGCGTGGACGATGACGACGACGTCGGCACGGGCGCGTGGTGACGACGTCGACGCGTCGGGCGGGGCGCTTGCCGTGGGGCGACGTCGGTTGCGCTGGCGGCGTCGAAACACCATGCCGCCCGCCATGACGACCCAGAGCTCGATCGACCTCTACACGTGGGGCACCCCCAACGGCAAAAAGATCCCGATCGCGCTCGAAGAGCTGGGGCTCGCCTACACGGTGCACCCCGTCGACATCGGCAACAAGGCGCAGTTCGCGCCCGACTACCTGCGGCTCAACCCCAACAACAAGATCCCCGCCCTCGTCGACCGCCGCGGCAGCGGCGCCCCCGTCGTCGTCTTCGAGTCCGGCGCCATCTTGATTCACCTCGCCGAGACCAGCGCCGGCGGCAACCGGCTCTTGCCGTCGTCGACGTCGCCGTCAGAGCGCGCCGAGGTCATGCAGTGGCTCATGTGGCAGATGTCGGGGCTCGGGCCGTTCATGGGACGCGCCGGCCGGTTCGCCAATGACAAAGACGTCGACGTCGACACAGGCATCGCCAGGGTCGCCGACGAATTCATCGACGAGGTCGACCGCCTCTGGGGCGTGCTCGACGGACAGCTCGAGCGCACCCAGCAGTTCGTCGCCTCCTGTGGCTTCTCCATCGCCGACATCGCCTGCTACCCGTGGGTGGCCGCCGCCTGGGGCGCCACTGCCCACGCCCGCTACGCCAAGGTCTTGGCGCGCCGGCCGACCCTGTCGCGGTTCACCCACATCCCGCGCTGGCTCGACCTCGTCGGGCAGCGCGCCGCTGTCCAAAAGGGCATGACAGTCCCCAAAAGCTGAAAATCAGGACCACAAACTTGATGGCCCCGACGCCCCCGCCGTATTGAAGGGCTTGTGCCGGCCGAAAGGACAGTCCTGTGAGTGACGAACCGAGCAGCGGCTTCGCCCTGCGCTTCATCTCCGGGAAGTACCAGGGCGGCGAGTATCCCTTGCCCTCTGAGAAAGAGATCGTCATCGGCCGTGGCGGTGAGCTCGACATCGTGCTCGTCGAGGACATGGTCTCGCGCAAGC
>JANNAY010001113.1:0-2277 GCA_031384945.1 Deltaproteobacteria bacterium | reverse complement strand
GATCACGGAGGAGACACAGAGCAGGGAATTTTTGAGGGTTTTCATTTCGTGCTTTGACAACTCTGCCAGCCCACGCACTGCTGAATTTGATGCTGCTCGTTCCTGGCTGCCCAATCATCCATGATCCTCTGAAACCCTCGTTCCTCTCTGCCTCAGCGTCTCCTCCGTGATCTCTTTGTCTCCGTGACCCTCTGTGTTTTTCTTCATCTCCGTTGCCTCGGTTCCCTCCTCGTCCCTGCGCACAAAAGAGAAAGGCCGGAGCAGCAAGCCCCGGCCTTTCACCTGACACCAAAGAAGCTCAGAGCGCTTCGAGGTAAGCGACGAGGTCGTCGACGTTCTCAGCGGTGAGCTGCGAGCCGTCAAAGGCAACGCCGTTGTTGTCGACGCCGATCATGTCGCTGGTGACCACGAGCTTGGTGACGACGTCGCGGATGCTGCGGGCCGAGCCGTCGTGCAGGTACGGCGCGGTGTGGATCAGACCCTTGAGCGGAGGGGTCGCGAAGGCATCCATCGTCTCGCGGGCAGCGAAGCTGCGGCCGGTGCCGACAGCGTGGTCGCGGTTGTCGGTGAGGTCGGCGCCCGAGTGGCACTGCGTGCAGCCGATGGCGGTGAAGAGGTCAGCGCCACGGCTGATGCTCTCGTCGACGTCGCCGGCCATGGTGCGCGGGGCGGGCGCGGGGATCTGGTCGAGGAAGGCGCCGATGGCGTTCATGTCGCCGCGGCCAAGGCCCGAGCCACCCATGCGACCAATGATGGTGACGCGCGAGATGTCGGCCATGTCGTTGACGGTCTGGTCCCAGTGGAAGGGCTCGGTGCCGAGCAACCCGCCCCACAACGCCGGCGACTGGCGCTGACCTTCAGCGAACGACCACGTCGTGCCGTCGTCGCCGCCACCGGGGTGGCACGACGCGCAGCTGATGGCGCCGTTCTGCGTCATGCGCTGATCGACAGAGTGAAAGAGCACGCGACCGCGAACGACCTCGGGCGTGAGCACCTGGTCAGCGACGGTGAAGTGCGCGTCGAGCTCGATGTGCTGCATCGGCGCGCGGCGCTCGCTGACGAAGGCGAAGTCGTTGGTGTTGCCGTTGGCGGGGCGCTCGTCGTCGAAGCGCGTCTCTTTGCGGTTGGTCTCGGGCACCGCGAAGCTCGACACGGTCTGGTCGAAGCCGTTGAAGACGTAGGCGGTGCCGCCGTCGGGTGAGAGCACGATGGCCTCGGCACCCACGCCGACGTCGTCGACGACGCCGAGGATGCTGTCTTCGCCTTCGCCAACGACAGAGCGGCGGATGACGACGTTGCCTGAGCCGAGGGCAACCACGAGCTCGAGGCGGCCGTCATCGGCCATGGCGACGGCGGTCGGTCCGTTGATGAGCGTGGTGTCGAGCAACACGCGGTTCAGCGGGTTGATGATGGGCGACGCCGGACCGGCGGGCTCTTGCACGAAGCCGGCTTGGACTTCGTCGCTGTTGTCTTCGCTGATGACGACGTCAACTTCGACGTCGACGCGCGAGACGCTGGGCACGACCGCGGGGAAGCCGGTGGGCCCGCTGTTGTAATAGACGGCCGCGCTGACGCCGACGAAGTCGGTCGAGCCGGCGCCGAACTGCGCCGGATCGTTGTTGCACTCGACGTGGGGGGCGACGACGACGGCGGCGTCGCTGGGGTCGACGGTGATCTGGTCGATCTGGTTGGGCGTGAAGAACGAGCGCAGCGGCGAGCGCAGCTTCATCGGAATTTCGCTGCGCACGCGGCCGGCGGCGACGTCGACGACGCTGAGCTTGCCGGCGCTGAAGTGCGAGACGATCAGCTTGCCCTCGGTGACGGCGAGGCCGCGCGGGTCGTCGCTGTCGAGCACGATGCGGCGGTCGACGCGACCATTCTTGACGACGGCGAGGTCGCCTTCGCCAGCGACGGCGACGACGAGCTCGTCGCCGACTTCGACGACGCCGAAGGGGTCGCTGCCGACGTCGGTGGTCGAAATCACCTCACCCTTGTTCATGTCGAGCACGCTGACGGTGCCGCCGTAGCGGGCGGTCACAGCGACGGTGCCGTCTTTGAGCACGGTCAAGCGGTGCGGATGGCCAACGACGTCGACGGACTTCTTCGTGTCGCCCGTCTTCGCGTCGATGGCGCGCACCTGGTCATGGTCGGCGAGGGCGACGTACAGCGTGTCGCCAGCGGCGTTGATGCCGAGGCGGCTCGTCTGCGGCGCGAAGCCAGCGCGGATCGGCGTGCCGGGCTCGCAGGCGTTGAAAAAGGTCGCGGCGACGACGCCAG
>JANNAY010001100.1:0-2721 GCA_031384945.1 Deltaproteobacteria bacterium | reverse complement strand
GACAGCACGCCTTCGACGGCGACGACATCGTCGCCCGTGAGCAGCAATTCTTTGAGCGTCGAGATGACGGGCAGACCGGCGCCGACGGTGGCCTCGCCGAGGTAGCGGGCCGGACCGCGTCTTGAGAGCGCCGCGATCTCTTGCCAGCGCGCGAGCGCCCCTGAGGCCGCGCGCTTGTTGGGCGTGACGACGTGAATGCCCTGCCTCAACCAGCCGGCGTAGCGGTCGGCGACGTCGTCGGCGGCGCTGCAGTCGACGATGACGGCGTGCGGCAAGTGTGACGGGCGCACGGCCTCGGTGAAGCGCACCCAGTCGAGCGGCGCCTCTGTCGACGTCGATGACGATGACGTGCCCTGCGCGCTCAGCGTCATGACCTTCGACGAGGCCACGGCGGTGACGCGGACGTCGATGTGAAAGCGCTGCTTCAGCTCTTCACGCTGCTCTTCGATCTGCTTCAACAACGCGGCGCCGATGCCGCCGCGGCCGACGACGCCGACAGAGAGCACGGTCTTCGCGAGCGTGAAGCGGGCGTGTACGGCCCGCAGCGCCCGCGTCGAGTCGGCGCCGGCGATGACGGCGGTGACGTTTCGCTCTGACGATCCCTGGGCGACGGCTTTGACGCTGACGCCGACGTCGCCGAGGGCTGTGAAGAATTTGCCGGCGACGCCCGGTTGGTTGGCCATGCCGTCGCCCACGGCGGCGATGACGGCGCAGCCGCTGTCGACGTCGACGACGACGTTTCTGCCCACGAACGCTTCTTCGACGACGCGCTTCGCCGTCACGGCCATCGCATCGGGCACGGCGAAGCAGATCGAGTGCTCTGACGACGCCTGCGAGATGACGACGACGCTGACGCCGGCCCCGCGCAGGGCGCCGAACAAGCGCTCGGCCACGCCGGGCACGCCGACCATGCCCGCGCCCTCGAGGTTCATCAGCGTGATGCCGTCGATCGTCGTGAACCCTTTGATGAAGCTCGTCTTCGCTGCCGGTGATGCCGCTGCCAACGACGACGACGACGACGACGACACGCGGTGAATCACGGTGCCGCGCGCAGAGGGGTTGAAGGTGTTCTTGATCCAGATGGGGATCGCGCGGTCGACGCAGGGCTGCATCGTGCGCGGGTGCACGACCTTGGCGCCGAAGTACGCGAGCTCCATCGCCTCTTCGTACGACATCTCGTCGAGCACGACGGCCTCATCGACCCGCCGCGGATCGGCGCTGAGCACGCCGTCGACGTCCGTCCAGATCACGACCTTCTTGGCGTCGAGCAGCGACGCAAAGATCGACGCCGAGAAGTCTGAGCCGTTTCTGCCGAGGGTGACGGGCACGCCCGCGGCGGTGGCGGCGACGTAGCCGGTGACGACGACGTTGCCGGCTTCTTTGGCGACGAAGGCCGCGACGTTGACGCGTGAGGCGGCGTCGTCGACGTCGACGCCGCTGTCGTGCTGTTTCACAACCAGGGTTGTGCGTGCGTCCATGAAGGTGAAGCCGAGCAGCGCCGCCAGAATCTGCGCCGACCAGACTTCGCCGTGGCCCGCGACGACCTCGACGATGCCCTGGTTCTGGCTGCGCAAGACCCGCGTGGCCCGCAGCAAGTGGCGCAGGCCCTCAGCATCGTGATCGATGCGCGCCTTGAGCTTCGCGGCGCTGGCGGTGGGCAAGAGCTCGTCGATGGTGCGGTGGTGCCGTTGCACCAACGCGGTGAGCGGCGCTTCGACGTCGTCGCCCCGGCCGGCGCGGGCGCACAGATCGAACAGCGCGTCGGTCACCTTGCTCATGGCCGAGACGACGACGCAGACGCGGTCTGGGCCTGCGGCCTCTGCGTCGACGATGTCTTTGACGCGGCGAAACATGGCGGCGTCTTTGACCGACGTTCCACCGAACTTGTGCACGACCCAGCACATGCGGCGCACCCAACCGCGCAAAATAAAAACGGCCCCCTTGCGAGGACCGTTCTTCACCGGAGAGCAGAAGACTCAGAGCGTCTTGAGGTAGGCGACGAGGTCGGCCGCGTCGCTGTCGGACAGGTGCGATCCCACACCCATCTGGTCGTTGCGGACGGCGCCGTTCACGAGGGCTTCGAGGTCGGCGAACTTGCCGTCGTGGAAGTACGGAGCCGTGCGCTTGAGGCCGTGCAGCACGGGGGTCTGGAAGGCGCGGATGTCGCTGCCCAGCAGGTTCGACTTCGAGTTGATGTCGTAGGCGACGTTGTCGGTGAAGTGCGCGCCCGAGTGGCAGGCGGTGCAGCCGGTCTCGGCCGAGTTGAAGATCTCTTCGCCGTGCGCTTCAGCGACGGTGAGGTCGCCGCGGGCGGCGGCCGCCGACGGGGCAGCGCGGATGGTGTCGATGAACTTCGCGACGAACTGGAAGCTGCCAGCGTCGAGGCCCGTGCCGCCCATGAACGGCAGAACCGTCATGTCGTTGAGCGCGGGAACCGTGGGCACGTCGCCCGGCCAGTGGAAGGGCGCGCTGTCGAGGATGCCGCCGCCGAGCTGGGGCGTGTTGCGCGGGCCGAAGGTGAACTTCCACACCTGGTTGTCAGAGCGGCCATCGGGGTGGCACGAGGCGCACGAGACCGTGCCCGAGGCCGCGATGCGGCTGTCGGTGGCGTCGTGAAACATCTTGCGGCCGATGCTGGCGTCGACGTCGAGGATGTCGTTGGTGACGACGAAGGTGTCGGCGGCTTATTCGGCGACGACGCCGAACTGGGCCAGCTCGGGC
>JANNAY010001089.1:0-5003 GCA_031384945.1 Deltaproteobacteria bacterium | reverse complement strand
GTCGTCGCCGCTGCCGCAGTTGTCGTTGACGACGCATACCTCGCCCTCGCCCTCGCCCTCGCCTTCGCCTTCGCCTTCGCCTTCGCCTTCGCCTTCGCCTTCTCCTTCGCCTTCGCCTTCGCCTTCGCCTTCGCCTTCTCCTTCGCCTTCGCCTTCGCCTTCGGCAACGAGCGCGACGTCGACGTCGACGATGCGGCCGTCTTCGATGGCGACCTCGACGTCGGCGACGGCGACGACGTCCTCGCCATCTTGTCCGTCGAGGTGCACCAGCACGGTGCGCCCGGCGAGGGTGTCGGCGACGAGCAGGCCGAAGGTCTCGCCCGCCGCCGCGAGCGCGCGCGGCGGATCGGGAAGGGTTCCTGGCGCGAACGCCTCATCGCCGTCGACGACGCCGCTGATGGTCACGCGGTCGAGCGCGAGCCCATCGTCGAACGTCAGGTGCAGCGAGACGCCGTCGGCGCCCGAGCAGCCGGCGCCGGCGATGAGGGCGAAGAGGCAGGCGACGCGCGCGCTCATGGCGCGCGCCGATCGAGGACGCCGAGGCTGGCCTCGAGCGCCGGCGGCTGCGCGAGCGCGACGCTGACGGCGATGGCGCCAGCGACGACGACGACGGCGCCGCCGATGCCGGCGCCGATCCACAGCCAGGGCGCGCCTTCGTCTTCGGCCGCTGGGGCCGGGACCGGGACCGTGGCCGACGTCGCCGCAGGCGGCGGGGTCGGTTGCGGCGTCGCTGCTGCGAGGGTCTCGCGCGCGGCCCGCTGCTCGGCGGCGGCGGCGGCGGCGGCCTTTTCGTCGGCGACCTTGGCCCGGGCCTCGATCAAGAGGTCGCGGACGACGTCGGCGTTCTTCGCCTTCGGCAGCGACTCGAGGTAGCGCTCGTAGAAGTAGATGGCCTGCTCGTGGTGTCCGAGCTGGAAGTGGCACTGGCCGATGTTGAAGAGAAAGCCGGCCAGTGGCTTCGCGGCATAGGCGGTCTCGAACAGGGCCAGCGCCTCAGCGAAGTGGCCGAGGTCGTACTGCAGCCGACCGGCCTCGAAGCTCTGCTTCGCCGCCGCCGTCGGATCGGGCGTCTGCACCGCCAACCACAGCGCCAAGACGATCATCCGCCCTCCGCGAACGGATCGACCACGCCGCGCTTCGACGGCGCCAGCTCCGGCTCGGGCTCTTTCGGCGTCGGCGCCGGCGTTGTCGTCGTCGGCGCCGGCGTTGTCGTCGTCGTCGTCGTCGTCGCCGTCGCCGGCGTCGTCGTCGTCGTCGGCGTCGTCGTTTTCACCACCGGCTTCGCCAGCGCCGGCTTCGGCTGCGAAGCGACGGGCACGGCGACAGCGGTCACGGCGGGGGCCGTGGTGGCGGCGGCGACGGCGGGGACGGCGGGCGCGCTGGCTGTGGTGGCAACAGCGGCGGGGACGGCGGTGGCGGCTGGGTCAACGACGGGCACGATCGGCGCGACGACGGGGGCAACGGCAGGGGGCGGGGCGGGCGCGACGGCAGCGGCGGGCGTCGATCGATCGGATCGATCGGATCGATCGGAGAGCCAGGCGGCGGCGCCGGCGCCAGCGAGGACGACGACGAAGCCGACGACCGCGGCGGCGGCGACGAGGGCGCCGCCGCGGCGGTGCGGCGCGCGGGGAACCGCGACGGTCTCACGCGTCGTGAAGGCGCCGACGGCGTCGAGGGCGGCGACGACGTCGGCCATGGTCTGTGGCCGGCGCTCGGGATCTTTCTCGAGCAGCTGTCTGACGAGGCGCGCGACGGGCGCCGGCACGGCCACCAACGGGGCGGGCTCGACGGTGAGGTGCTGCACGACGAGCTCGCCGAAGCCGCCGAGAAACGGGCGCTTGCCGCAGAGCGCTTCATAGAGACAAATGCCAAGGGCGTAGATGTCGGCGCGGTGGTCGACGGGGCGACCGGCCAGCTGCTCAGGGGCCATGTATTCGGGGGTGCCGACGATGCTGCCGGCGGCGGTCTTTCTGCCGGTGTGCTCGAGGCTGTCGTGCAGCTTGGCCACGCCGAAGTCGAGGACCTTGGCCCGCAGCTGACCGTCCGGGTGCGTGAGAAAGATGTTCTCGGGCTTGAGGTCGCGGTGAACCACGCCATGGCGATGGGCGGCGACGAGCGCGTCGGCGACCTGGCGGCTCACGAGCAGCGCGTCGCGGACAGAGAGGTGGCCGTCGCGGGCGATGACGTCAGCGAGGGTGCCGCCTTCGAGCAGCTCCATCACGATGCACGGCTGGCCGTCGTCGATGAAGAGGTCGGTGACCTCGACGATGCCGCTGTGGTGGATCTGGTTCACCACCCGCGCTTCGGCGAAGAAGCGGCTGACCGAGCGCTCGTTGCTCGATTGATCGCGCCGCAGCACCTTCAGGGCGACCCGGCGGGCGATGACGATGTGCTCGGCGACGTAGACGCGGCCCATGCCGCCTTCGCCGAGCAGGCGAATGATGCGGTACGGCCCCAGCTGAGCGCCGACGCCAGGACCTGGAGGGAACGGGTCGCTGCTCCCAACTGCAGGTGGGCTGTCGCGGGTCTCGAGGCCAGTCACAACATCAGCGCTCCCCTCTCCCCACAGTGGCTCCCCGTGGCGAGAGTAACGCTGAAGCACACGGTTGGTCGATTGGGATTGCCGCACGGGCGGCCGATTCACCGGCGGCGAGTTCCCGGGCACGCCGGGCCATGATCGCCGTCGTGCATGTCGTGCATGTAGGGACGACGGTTAGCGTCGACGTCCCTCCCACAGCGTGCAGAAAAACTGTGACGCCAGAGACACGTGGAGCGCTACAGCCGCTGCTGGTTGTGTCGAGCACCGGCAACCGCCCGCGCCGCTGCGGCATCTGGAGTTCGAATGCGCGCCTCCTTCCTCTCCTTCCTCTCCTTCCTCTCCTTCCTCTCCTCCAGCCTCTCCTCCAGCCTCTCCGGCACCTCGTCCGGCTTCGTCGCGGCCTGCGCCTTCGTCGTCGTGGGCGGAGCCATCGGCGGCTGCAGGCCGGGGCCGACGGTGCTGCTCGACGCCGACGACGGCGCGGCCGGCGCATTCGGCGACGACGGCCAATTCGGCGCCGTCTTGTTCGACAAAGGCGTGCGCGTCAGAGGCGACCGCGTCGTCGACGTTGAGGTCACAGCCCCCGTCGTCGCCGGCAGCTACCCGCCGGTGCTGCTCGTGCAAGGCGGCTTCGCGGCGGTCGAGCGCTACCGCTGGTTGGCGCAGCACATCGCCAGCCGCGGCTTCGTCGTCGTCAGTCCGCACCACGTGCTCGACCTCGCGTTCTTCGCGCAGGGCAACGGACGCGACGTGCTCGCCGCCGTCCGCGCTGAATTCGACGACGCCGACGGCGAATTCGCGGTCGCCGACGCGCCCGCGCTCGCGGCCGGACACAGCCTCGGCGGCGTCGTCGCGAGCAACGCCTGGGCCGAAGACGACGGCGTCTCGCACCTCGTGTTGTTGTCGTCGGTGCCGACCCCGTCGCTCGACCTGTCAACGACGACGGGGCGCGTGCTCTCGATCGCCGGTGGACGCGACGGCAAAATCTCCACCGACGAAGTCAGAGACGGCGCCGCCGAATTCGCCGTCGACGCCGTGGTCGCGGTCGTCGACGACGCCACCCACTACGACTTCACCGACGGCGCCAGCGACGACGAGGTCAAAGGCGACAACGACAGCGTCGACCGCGACGGCGCCCGCCACGACGCGCAGGTGCTGATCGACGCCATGCTCGCTTCGCAGATCGGCGACAGCGAGGGCGACCTCTTGCTCGACGACCCTGCGCGCTGGCCGGTGGGGGTGCGCCCATGATCGCCGCCCTCGTCGTCATCGCCGCCGTCGCTGGCGTGACCGCGCAGCTGCCGGTCGTCGACAACTCCCTCGTCGTTGGCGCCGGCGCTGACCTCAGCGGCCCCGTCGTCGTCGTCACCGCCGCGCCGCGCGCGTTCAAAAACGGCCTCTTGCCCTTCGTCGTGGTCGACGCCGCGGTCGCCGGTCCGCGCCTCGCCGTGCAGGGCGGACTGCAGCTGCGCCACGACGTCTGCTCCGGCTTCTACGTCCGCGGCAGCGTCAGCGGCGGCGGGTTCGTCGCTGGCGGCAGCAACGTCGGCGCCGGCGTCGCAGCCGCCATCGACGTCGACGCGGGCTTCGTCGTTGGCCCCGTCGACATCCTCGTCGGACCCGTCGTCGACACAGCCGTCGCCATCGACAGCGCCAGAGTCACCCCCGGCGTCGAAGTCGTCGTCATCGTCGACGTCGTCGACCACGTCGAAGCCGTCGTCGGCGTCAACGGCGGCTACGACCTCGGCGGCGTCTACGGCCACGCCGCCGACGGCGCCGTCGCCGCAGACTTCGTCGTCGGCGTCAGAGTCGCGCTCTAAAGGCTTCTTCGGCGGCACCGCGCCGTGAAACGCGCGAGGCAGTCCGTGGATGACGGCAAGGGGCGAGCCCCTTGCCCTACGGGATGTTGTGATTCCGGTGGCGCCCATGGGGCCGACGCGCAAACAACATCGCCTTCCTGCGGCTGCCTATGGCGGCGACAACATCGTCGTTTCGGTGACCGCGGTCGTCCGGGATCGGCGCAGGGTGTTCGCCGATCCCGTGATCGCTGCGGCCGCCGTCGACGTGCTTCGCGAGCGAGCGTCGTTTCATGGCATTCGCATGTACGCATTTTGCGTCATGCCTGACCACGTTCACCTTGTTTTTCACAGCTCAGAGACCTGCGATCCATCAACGTTCGTCGGTCAGTTCAAGAATCTCGCGCAGCGCCGCGCATGGGCAGCGGGCGTCGTCGGCGTCATCTGGCAGCGGCGATTTTGGGACAGGGTCATTCGCGACGACGACGCCCTGGATCGCGCCATTCAGTATGTCTTAAACAACCCAGTTCGGGCCGGATTTGTTTCACATCCGAGTCAATACCCGTTTTTGGGCCCATTGCCGGAACGCGCGCAAACAAAACACGCGGCCTGACACCGGCCCGCATCCCGAATTCCCGTAGGGCAAGGGCTCGCCCCTTGCCGTGATC
>JANNAY010001068.1:0-13628 GCA_031384945.1 Deltaproteobacteria bacterium | reverse complement strand
CTGGTCGAGCGGTTGCTCGAGCTCGGGCAAGAGGTGGTCGGCCTCGACAACTTCGCCACCGGGTCGCGCGAGAACCTCGACGATGCGGCGAAGGGCAACGCCAACTTCCGCTTCGTCGAAGGCGACATCTGCGACCGCGGCGTCGTCGATGGCGCGGTCGCCGGCTGCGACGTCGTCTTGCACCAGGCCGCGCTCGGATCGGTGCCGCGGTCGATCAAAGATCCCGTGGCCACGCACCGCGCCAACGTCGACGGCTTCGTCACCGTCGTCGTCGCAGCCAAAGACGCCGGCGTCGATAAATTCGTCTACGCGTCTTCGTCTTCTGTGTACGGTGATCACCCCGATCTACCGAAGGTCGAAGAGAAGATCGGCAACCCGCTCTCACCCTACGCCGCCTCCAAGCGCGTCGACGAGGTCTACGCCGCCGCCTTCTCTGCCGCCTACGGCATCGACTGCGTTGGATTGCGTTACTTCAACGTGTTTGGGCCCAGACAATCCAAAGATGGACCCTACGCCGCGGTCATCCCCGTCTGGGTCGCGAAGCTGATCGAGGGCGCGCCTTGCGTCATCAACGGCGACGGCGAGACGTCGCGCGACTTTTGCTACGTCGAGAACGCCGTGCAGGCGAACATCCTCGCGGGCGTGACGCCGACAAAAGAGACGCCGAAGCACGTCGTCTTCAACGTCGCCTGCGGCGCGCGCACCAATCTCACGACGTTGCACGCGTTGCTGCGCGACGGGCTCGTCACGCGCCAGAAAGCGTCATCGACGGCGACACCGACGTTCGCGCCGTTCCGACCGGGCGATGTGCGGCACTCACTGGCCGATGTGTCGCGGGCGGCCACGCTGCTCGGCTACGCCCCCACCCACGACGTCAAAGCCGGGCTCGCCCAGGCCCTTGATTGGTACGTGAGCCACGCATGATCACCGCGCTGCTGCTCGCCCTGGCGCCCCTCGTCGCCGCTGCTGACACCGCGCCGTGCGCGACGCCGCGAGCGGCAGCGTCGACGATCCTCGGCAATTTGAATGGCGCGAAGCCCGACGTGCAGCGGGCGCTGCGCTGCATCGAGCTGCCGCCGAAGATGAAGCAGGCGCAGCTGCTCGCGCAGATGGCCAAGCTGAAGGCGACGCTCGACAGCAAGGGCATCGTCGTCAAACCGAAAGACATTCCCGACGACGCCAACTGGCTCGATGAAAAGACCTTTCGCGCCGAGTTCGTGCTGACGCCGTCGGTGCCGCAGCTGCGGCTCGAGAAGAACGACGCCGGCGATTGGGTGTTGCCGCGCGACGTCATCGCCGACGCCGACGCCATCTACGACGACGCTGCCGGCTTCGACGTCGAAGCGCAGGCGAAGAAGCTGTCGCCTGAGCTCTCGAAAAAAGTGCTCGGGCTCTTTCTCTGGCAGTGGCTGGGGCTCATCGTCGTCGTCCTCGCTGCCGTCGTCGTCCGCTTCGTCTTCGCCGGCGTGTTGCTGCGCAAGCTGTCGTCGTTCTTTCGCGCCCTCGGCTTTCACCACGAGCCGACCGAGCTGCGGGCGACGGCGCGTCCGGTGGGCTGGATGGTCGGCTGCGCCCTCGTCGCGCTGCTGGTGCCGACGCTGTCGTTGCCGGCGACGTTGACGGCGTTCTGCACCGTCGCCGCCGAATTCGTCGCCGCCCTCTGCGTGGTCTGGCTGTGTTTCCGCCTCGTCGACGTCGTCGCCTTTCACTTCGCCCACCGCGCCTCGCACTCATCGTCGCGCATGGACGATCACCTGGTGCCGCTCTTGCGGCGCATCTCGAAGCTCGTCGTCGTGGTCATCGGCGTCGTCGCCGGCTTGCAAGTCGTCGGCGTCGACGTCGGCTCGCTCGTCGCCGGCCTCGGCATCGGCGGCCTGGCCGTCGCCCTCGCCGCGAAAGACACAATCGGCAACTTCTTTGGCTCAATTGCCATATTTTTAGACCGGCCATTTCAGATTGGTGACTGGGTCACCTACGGCAACGGCGCCGTCGAAGGCACCGTCGAGGGCATCGGTTTTCGCTCCACCCAGATCCGCACGATTCGCGATACGGTGATCACGGTCCCGAACGCGAAATTGGCAGACGCTGAAGTCGACAACTGGGGCGCCCGCCGCCACAAGCGCCTGCGCTTCTTGATCGCGTTTCCCCTCGACAGCAGCGCTGAGCAGCTGAAGGGCTTCGTCGACGGGCTGCGCGCGGCGCTGTTGATGCGGCCGACGGTGCGCAAAGACGTCGAGGTGCACCTGCACGACCTCGTCGACGGCACGCTGCAGGTGCTCGCCCACTTCTACGTCGAAGAGGCCACGTGGAGCGGTGAGCTCACCCTGCGGGCCGGCTTCATGAACGACGTCGTCGTCCTCGCCGCGAGCAGCGGGCTCAAGCTGGCCACGCCGGTGCGCACGCTGCATGTCGAGAATTTTCCGAAGGTCACGACGACGACCGAGCACCAGCCTGAGAAGGCAGAGAAGACGGCGCCATGAAAAAGCCGCTGCGTCCCGGCGAGACCTACGATCGTCCGCTCACGCCCGCGGCGCTCGAGCGCTCGGCGTTGTGGCACCTCGGACGCCGCGCGTTGACGACGTCAGAGCTGCGCGATCGCCTGCAGAAAAAGGCCAAGAAGCACCCGCCGCACGCCGACGCGCAGTCTTGGATCGACGCGCTGGTGCTGCGCCTGTCGTCGTCGTTGATCCTCGACGACGCCAAGGTGGCCCGCGGGCGCATCGAGAGCGGACGGGCGCGCGGATTCTCCAAGCGCCGCATCACTCTCAAGCTGCGCGGCGTCGACCGCGCCGTCGCCGACGAGGCCTTTGCCGTCGTCGACGCCGTCAACGACGACGAACCCCGCGACGCCGCCAGAGATCCAGAGCTGGACGCCGCCGTCGTCTTCGCGACGAAGAAGAAGCTGACGCAGAAAGAGCCGCAGAAGGCGTTGGCGGCGCTCGCCCGTCAGGGATTTCGCTTTGACGTCGCCAAGCGTGCGCTGAAGGTCGTCGCGGGCTGAATCACGCAGCTGATCAGAGCTGCTTCTTGAGGCGGGCCAGATCGTCTTCGAGCTTCTTGGCCGCGAGCACTTTCTGTTTCTCGACGCTCTCGATGGCAGCGACGCGGGCGCGTTCTTCGTCGTTGGCGCGTGAGGCGGCAAGGCGCTTGTCGTTCCAGGCCTTGAGCTTCGGTTTGGCGTAGAGGTAGCCAGCGCCGCCGATGCCCGCGAGCACGACGAGGACGACGAGGTAGGCCCACAGCTTGGCGAACAAGTTCATCAAGGTGATGACGACGACGATGCCGACGGTGGCGCCGAGGATCACCTTGATCAGCAGCTTCTTCTTGTCTGACGACGACTGCTCTTCTTTCGCCTGCTTCTCTTCTTCAGAGAGCGTGAGGTCTTCGATGGCCGAGCGCGCCATGTTCTTTGCAGCGTCAGCGACCAGCCTGGCTTTGGTGTCCTCGATGCCCATGACGACTCTTCTATCAGCGAAGGGGGACGCCGGTGAGCCACGCCAGCGGGGTCTTCTTCTCCGCCGCGAGCCGCTGCGTGTTCTTCGCCGCGGCGGCGAGGTCGTCGTCGCTGGCGCCGGCGTCGCGTTCGTCGCGCAAGACACCGAGCTCGAGGACGACGACAGCGGCGCCGACGGCGACGGCGGCCAGCCAGGCGGCGCTGTCACGGGCATAGCGCAGCGGATGGAAGCGATCGGGAATGACCGCCACCACCAACGGCGGCACGTGCACCAACAAACACCGCGGAATCACGTCGTGGGCGAACGAGTAAATGCCGGTGTCGCGCAAGCGCTGGCGGCCGACGATGAGCACGTCGGCGCCATCGGTGTCGTTGGCGTCGTCGACGTCGACGCAGGCGGCGCCGAAGACGCGGTCGCAAAAGGCGGCGACGGGGACCGAGACCCCGAGCATCATCCTGTTGATCCGCACCACTTTCATCTCATTCATTACCCTTCGAAGGCATCAACCACGACGCGGCAATCGACAGTGCCGGTCAGAAGGTCAGCACCATCGCGCACAGCGTGAGCCCCGCCGCGGTGCCGCACAGCAAGATCGTGTCGCCGCGGGCGAGGCGCTTCTGATCAAGGGCATCAGCGAGGGCCATCGGGAGTGCGGCGGCCACGCAGTTGCCGTGGTCCTTGAGGTTCGAGAAGACGACGTCGCCTTCGAAGCCGAGCCACTTCGAGAACGCATCGATGCCGTGCTTGTTCGTCTGGTGCGGAATGACCAACTTCAGATCGGCCTGCTGAAACGAAGATTTCTCGGTGAAGAATTCTTGCAAGAAGCCCGGCGCGTGCTCGAGGGCGTGCTTGAAGATCGCCTTGCCATTCATGTGAAACTTAAAGGCCTTGTTGAAGGCAGCCTCGTCGAAGTCGTCACGGTCGGGCAGCACCATGCTGCCGCCGGCGCGGATCTGCGCGTCGAAGCGGCCCACCGGATACGTGCGCAAATGAAACGTGTGCATCGCCGACGCCTCGAGCGGACCTGCCGCTCTGACGAGCACAGCCGCAGCGGCGCCGTCGCCGAACAAGCAGCACGACGCCGGCTGATCGAAGTCGACGCCGCGCGAGCTGACCTCGCTGCTCCACACCAGCACGCGGTCGGCGTCGCCGCGGGCGATGGCCTGCGCGCCCTGCCAGACAGCGACGGGAAACGAGAAGCACGAGGCGTTGACGTCGTAGCAGCCGACGCCGCTGACGCCGAGGTCGGCGGCGAGAAAGCACGACGTCACCGGCAGCGCCTGCTGCGGCACCGCGCACGCGCCGATGATCAAGTCGAGGTCAGAGGCTTTGACGCCGGCAGCGTCGAGGGCGGCTTGGACGGCGGGCAGGCCGAGGGCGACGGTGCCCGTGTCTTTGTCGGCCCAGAAGCGGCGCTCGATGCCGGTGCGCTCGACGATCCACCCCGGGCGCAGCCCCATGCGCGTTTCGAGCTCGGCGTTCTCGACCACGCGCGGCGGCACGTGTTTTTTCACCGCGGCGATGGCGACGGGCAGCGAAGGTTTGATCACAGCGCACGGTAAGCCGACGTCGACGACAGCGGTAGTGCTACGGTTCACGCAGTGCTCGCGAGAGAGGACCACCGCGCATGACCGACGACGCCGAAGCCATGAGACTCGACGCCGAACGCGGCCGCGACGACTTGCTCGAAGCCGCCCGCGCCGAAGTCGCCGCCAACGTCGACATCGCCATCGCCGAAGGCGGCAACGAAGGCCAGTCGCAAGCCCAGCACATGCGCGACGAGATCGCCGGCCTCGAGGCCCGCATGCTCAAAGAGGTCGAGAGCGAGGTCGTGCGCACGGCCGTCAAAGTCGCCGCCGAGTTGCTCGCCGCCGAATTGCAGCTGCGCGAAGACGCCGTCGTCGACGTCGCCGCCACCGCGCTGTTGGCCGCCCGCACCGCCCGCGACATCAACCTGCGTGTCAACCCGCGCGACGCCAAGGTGCTGCGCGAGGCCAAAGAGCGCCTCGTCTCGAACCTCACCCGCGCCAAAGACCTCGAGATCCGCGAAGACCGCCGCGTCAAACCAGGCGGCGTCTTGATCGAGACCGAGGCCGGCGTCATCGACGCCCAGCTCGAGACCCAGCTCGAAGAGATCGCCCGCGTGCTCGGCGCTTGATCCAGCCACGTCGACAACGAGAACACGAGACCAGCGCGGCGGCGACGCTTGTGTCGTCGACGAAACGGCTCAGCGGGTCTCGGTCGTCGCCGTGACCAAGTCTTGTTGAACCCGGCGGACACCCGGTGGCGCGATGAGCGAGGCCGACATCTGCACCGGTAGCGTCCCGGCGTGAGCACCAATGCCGATGACTTGTTGTTGCAGAGCCTCGCCCCGCGCTTCGTGCGCGCCGACGACGCTGCGAGCGCCTTGCCCGTCGTCGACGACGCTGGCGGCGCGCTGCTCTTTCTCGACATCAGCGGCTTCACGCCCCTCGTCGATCGCCACCTCGAGCGCGGCGCTGTCGGCGCCGAGGCCCTCGCCAACGTCTTGAACCGCTACTTCGGCGCCTGCGTCGAGCGCGTCGCGGCCTTCGGTGGCGACGTCGCGGCCTTCATCGGCGACGCCTTGCTCGTCGTCTTCCGCGACGACGAGTGCGGCGGCCGCGCCGGCGCCGTCGCCCGCGCCTGCCGCTGCGCCGCCGATCTCGCCGCCGTGCTGCCGCAGCTGCGGTTGCCTGAAGGCGTGACGCTGCAACAGCGCTTGTCTGTGGCGGCCGGCCCGCTGCGTTTCGTCGAGGTGGGCGACGGCGCCGCCTCTGGCAAGCGTCTCGCCCTCGTCACCGGCGAAGGCTTGCGCGCCCTCGGCCCCGTCCACGCCGTCGCGGTCGCCGGCGGCGTCTTCGTCAGCAAAGACGCCGCCAAAGACGCCGGCGCTGCCATCGACGTGGTCGACGTTGGCGGCGCTGTGCGTCTGCTGTCGTGTCAGCCGGCAGCGCCGGTCGCGCTGACGCCGCGCGCGCCCTCGTCGCAGCGGTTGCGGCAACACGCGCTGCGCTCGGTGCTGCTGCGGCTCGACGCGGGCCAGCGCGATTGGCTCGCCGAGCTGCGCACCGTCACCGTCGCGTTCATCGGCCTCGCCGACGGCGCCGACCTCGCGGCGCTGCAGCGCACGACGGCGCTCACCCTCGAGGTGGTCGGCCGCTACGAAGGCTGCCTCTACCAGGTCGTCGCCGACGAAAAGGGCACCGGGCTCGTCGTCGTTTTCGGCTTGCCGGGCGAGAGCCACGAAGACGACCCGCGCCGCGCCGTGCGCGCCGTCACCGAGCTGCACACGCGCTTGTCGGCGCAGAACATCGCCGTCGGCGTCGGTGTCGCCACCGGTCTCGTCTTCACCGGGCTCACTGGCGGCAGCGCACGGCGACAGCTCAGCGTGCTGGGCCCGCCGATGAACCTCGCCGCGCGGTTGCTCGGCAAAGCACAGGGCGGCGTCCTCATCGACGGCGCCACCGCCCGCCGCGCCGACGGCACAGCGCTCACGCCGCTGCCGCCGCTGACCGTCAAAGGGCGCGCCGCCCCCGTCGAGGTCTTTGCGCCCGCGCAGGCGACGTCGACGTCGACGTGGACGACGGTGGGCCGCCTCGCCGAGCGACGGTTGCTCGAGGCGCGCCTCGCCGCCGGCAGCGGCCAGGTCGTGCTGATCGGCGAGGCCGGCCTCGGCAAGTCGACGTTGGTGAAAGACGTGATGGCCGCCGCTCGCTCGCGCGGCGCCCTCGTGCTGCACGGCGGCGGCGATGCGGTCGACCGCGCCACGCCATGGCTGGCGTTTCGCAAAGTGGTGCGCGGACTGTTCGCCGATCACCTGCAGGGCGCCGGCCTCGTGCGCGAGGTCGAGCGCCGCCTCGGCGATGATCAGCGCCTCCGCGCGCTGCTGCCGGTGTTGAACGAGGTCTTGCCCCTTGGTCTCGCCGACAACGACGTCACCGCCGACCTCGGTGGCGCCGGCCGCGCCGCCGCCCTCACCGCCCTCGTCACCTGCCTCGTCGCCCGCGCCTGCGACGACGGCGTGGTCGTCGTCGTCGTCGAAGACGCCCACTGGCTCGACTCGCCGGCTTGTCGCCTGCTGGCGGCGTTGATGGCGCAGGCCAAGGCCGTCGTCGTCGTCACCTCGCGGCCGGTGGCCGAGTCCGCCCCGCCCGAGCTGCGCGCCATCGTCGCCACGCAGCTCGCCGGCGCCGACATCGTCGAGCTGTTGCCGCTGTCGCGCGACGACATCGAGGCGCTCGTGGCCCGCCGGCTCGGCGTGCGCCGCTTGCCCGATGCCGTCCTCGACCTCGTGCTCGAGCGCGGCGGCGGCCACCCCTTCTTTTCCGAAGAGATCGGACTGTCGCTGCGCGAGTCCGGCGCCGTCCGCGTCGACGGCGACGAGGCCTTCGTCGTCGGCGACCTGCGTGCGGCCGCCGTGCCGGACACGCTCACGCGCGTCATCACCAGCCGCATCGACGCGCTGCCGCCGACCGAATCGCTGGCCGTCAAGGTCGCCAGCGTCATCGGACTGCGCTTCAGCGACGAGCTGCTGCGCGATGTCTTTCCGGTGCGCGACGAGATCGATCGCCTCGGCGCCGCGCTGGCCGAGCTCGAGCGGCGGTCGCTGACGACGTCGTCGACAGAGCTGTCGGCGCAGCCCGGCGCGCAGGCCACCACCGGCAGCAGCGCGGCGCTCTCGATCATCGTCACGCGTGCGTTTCGCCACGCGTTGACGGCCGAGGTCGCCTACGACCTGTTGCCCTTCGAGCGACGCCGCGCGCTGCACCACCAGATCGCGCTGTTGCTCGAGCGCCGCGGCGGTGACGATGTCGAACGCTTGCTTGCGCGCCACTGGGCCCGGGCCGGCGTCGTCGACAAAGCCCTCGACTGCCTCGAGCGCGCCGCTGCCCTCGCGCTGCGCGCCAACGCCGTGCGCGAGACCGTCGCGCTGCTCGAAGAGGCCTTTGTCGTCGACAGCAGCGGCGACGGCACAGCCAGCGTCAGCAGCGACGACCGCCGCGCGGCGTGGCACCGCGGGCTCGCCGACGCGTTCATGCGCATCGATCGACGCGACGATGTCGTGCGCCACAGCGAGCGGGCGCTGACGCTCTATGGCCGACCGAAACCGTCGACCCGAAACGGCCTGATCCGCCGCGCCGTCGTCGAAGGCGCCGCCTGGCTGATGCCCCGCCGCTTTCGCCGCGGCGCTGACGCTGCGCGCGACGTCGACACCGCGCGCGCTGCCATGCGCCTCGCGTGGATGCTTCACCGCACCAACGATCGCCCCGGGCTGGTCTGGGCCGCCCTCGTCGCCGCCAACCTCGCCGACGCCCGCGGCTCCTTGCGCGTGAGCGCGCCCGCCTTTGGCTTGTTGTGCGCGGCAGCGGCGACGCGCGGGATGCTGCGGCTCGCCGGCCGTCTGCACACCCGCGCCTTGAGCGACGTCCGCCACGACGGCGATCCGTCGACGGTGGCCGAGGTGATGATGCAGTCGGCCATCAACGCGTGGTCGATGGGACGCTGGGACGACATGCGCTCCCTCGCCAGCGAAGGCGCCGCCGCCGCCGCCGTCGCCGGCGACCGCTTCCTCCAGGGCGCCAGCCACTCCGTCTCCGGCACCGCCTGGGACGCCGGCGGCGTCGTCGACGACCTGCGCCGCCAGGCGTTCACCGGCCTCGAGCTGCTGCCGAAAGAGACCGCGATGGGCATGGCCGGCGTCGGCGCCCGCGAGCACCTCTTGCGCGCCGACATCTACCAGGGACGCGCCGACGCCGACGTCTTGCGCGACGGCGAGCGCCTGCTGTCATCGCTCACGTGGACCAACCAGAAGCTGCGCGTGGCGTCGACGCTCGCCTTTGGTCACTTGTTGCAAGGCAACGACGCCGCCGCCGTCGTCGCCGTCGACCGCGCCCTCGACGCCGTGCAGCAGCAGGCGGCGTTGACGACCTACGTCGGCGTCACCGCCCGCTACCTGCTCGAGGTCACGTTGACGCTGTGCGAGCGCAAGCAGGCCCGCGGCGCCGCCTTCGACGACGACCTCGCCCGCGTCGACGCCGCGCTGGCGGTGCTGGCGCAGCTGGCGCCGACGATGCGTCCGTTGGCGTCGATCCAGCTGCGCATGAAGGCCCGCCGCGCCACCCTCGTCGGCGACAGCGCCAGCGCCCGCGCCCTGCTCGACAAGGCCGTCGCCGCCGCGACGAAGTGGCGGGCCCCGCTCGAGGTCGCGTGGAGTCGCCTCGCGCGCGCCCGGCTCGCGCCGTCCAACGACGACCGCGCCGACGACCGCGCCGACGACCGCGCCAACGACCGCGCCGCCGCCCGGGCCTACTTCGTCGACATCGGCGCCAGCGCTCTCGCCCGCTTCGCCGCAAGCTGAGACGGCGTCACGGCCGCCGGCCACCCTCTCCGCTTGGACGCGAGGGGTGAGGTCTCGGCTCAGAGCGTCGAGTCGTCCAAATGGGCGATGCCCGGCTCGAAGGTGCCGAGGGTTTCAATGTCACCTTCGGCCCCTGTCCCGGCAGGACGGAGCTTCAGCTGCTGATAGCTGTCATCGAGCACGACGGTGGTCTTGGCGGGGATCTTCACGCCGCCGACCTCGACGGCCTTGGTGACGACGTCGAACGAGCCGGCGGCGGTCTGCTCCCACGCGAAGGGCTGCTTGACCTTGGTCTTCTTGCCCTTGCAACTCTCGGCGATCTCGAGGGTGCCTTTGCCGCCCTTGGCCGTGCCCTTCACAAACGACAAGGTCAGCCACGGCGACTTGCAAGACGCACCCTGCAGCGTCCACGACGCCGAGCGCTCCAACAAACGCGCAGGCACATCCATCGACGACACCGGCGACAGCGCGAGCAGCTCGCGGACTTCGGGCTCGCCGACCCACGCATCAAACACGCGATCGGTCTTCGCCGACTCCAACAGCTTCTTCGCCGCTGGATCCGTCGACGTCTTCAGCCACGTGAGGTTCTCGATCATGGCGGTGCGGCCGATGCCGCCCTGGGCCTCGGCGGCGGCGCGCTGGTAGCGCACGGGCGCGTAGGTGGCGTCGGCGGCGATGGCTTCGTCGAGTACGCGGCCGGCGCCGGACCAATCGCGCTTCTTCAACAACGCCGCCGCGTCTTTCTCTTTCGCCTGCGCGACCTTGCGGCCGGCGGGACCGCCGACCAACAGCGCGCCGACGTCGCTGACGACGACGACTTTGCTGGCGACCGCGCCCTTCTCGGCCTTTTTCGTCTGCTCGAGCGCGACGGCGACCGCGCCGCCGTCTTTGCGCCACAGCACGTCGCCGAGCTTCAGCGGCTCAGCGCTCTCGATGGCCGGCAGCGGCTTCTTCTTCTCCGGTCCGTCGCTGATGGTGACGGTGTGCTTGGTGCCGTCGACGGCGAGCTCGACCTTGAGGCCGAACGGCGACGCCTTCAGACCCTTGTTGGTCACGGTCTCGTGCTTGGCGAAGTCGAGCGCTTTGGCGCCAGCGGTGGCGTCGTCGAGGTCGGCGCACAACACGCCCGGGCCGACGGAGAGCGCCGGCGGCCACGCGGCGGGCACGTCGTCGCCGGCGACGCGGCAGGCGCGGACGACGACGGGTTTGGCGAGGTCGGTCTGCACCGTGAGGTACGAGACCGTTCCTGACTCGTGCCAGCCCAGAAACGTCTGGCTCTCGGCGGCAGCTGAGCCCGCGAACAATGAGGCGGCGGCGACGGCGCCGAAGACAAAGGGGGCGATGACGAAGCGCATGGCCGCTGGCTAGGCAATCTGCCCTTATTTGTCGACGAGGGACGGCGGCGGCGGCGGCGTGGCCAACGGCACGTTGAGGCGGCGCAGGGCGGTCTCGGCGCCTTTGTTGCTCGGCTCTTGCTGCAAGACGCGGCGGAACTCCATCACGGCCTCTTGCTGCATGCCGAGGATCTCCATCGCGTAGCCCGAGAACAGCCGCGCGCGTGTGTCGCGCGGGTCGAGCACGAGCGCGCGCAGGTACCAAACGAGGGCGCGGTTCTCGTCGCCCTTTCTGTGCAGCGCGTAGCCGAGGTTGACGAAGTACTTCGGCTCAGACGGCACGAGGCGCATCGCTTGTTCGAGGTTGTAGACGGCTTCGTCGGCGTTGCCGGCGGTGAGCAGCGCTGCCGCGAGGTGGTTGCGGTACTGCGAATTCTCGGGGTCGAGCAGCACGGCTTTCTTGTACGACTCGACGGCGAGGCGGGCGTCTTTGCCGCCGAGGCCGGGGTCGTTGTTGCGGCCCTCTTCGAAGGCGGCTTTCGCTTCGGGGGTCTTGTGCCGCACCGTCACGCCCATGTCGGGGCTGAGCTCATCCGGGTAGCGCCGCGGCTCTTTGCAGATGGCGCGGCACTGCGCGCAGTCGATGTCGGCGACGGCGGCGCCCGAGAACAGCGCGGCGACAGAGGTGGCGACGACGAAGGCAGCGGGGACGACACGCATGGACACAACCTCACACGGAACGACGACAGCCGAAGGGCCGCGTAGATCAGCGCGCTCCGGCTGTCAGCATGCTCAAGAACCCGCCAAGGCAGCGGCCCTTCAGCGGCTCAGTGACACTTCTTCTGGCACTTCTCGACGGCGGCTTTGTTGTCTTCGGCGTCGCCAGCGACGGCGCACATTTTTTCGCAGGCCGCGATGTCTTTCGAGCTCTTCTCGCTCTTGGCGCTGGCCCGTCCACCGCCCGCGGCAGCCTTGGTGAGCCCCGCGCAGCCGAGAGTGAAGGCGAGAACGGCGGCGGCGCCAACGAGGGCAGAGCGGGTGAGCAGGGTCTTCACGGGTGACCTCCAACGGGTGCGACGGCGAGCGCCGCGGTTCGATTCAGCGACCAGTTGGCCACGGATGACCCGTCTCACGTCAAGCGGCAGCACCGCGATCGGGCACACAGCGGGCGGGTCCGTCTGGGTGTGGCGCCGTGCTACACCCGTCGCCATGAACCGCGTCGTCTCGCTCGCGCTCGTCGCTCTTGTCCTCGTCGCCGGCGTCTCTGGCCCCGCTGCGGCCCAGGGCGCGCCCGCTGCAAAGCCTGCGGCCGCGAAGAAGCTGACCAAGGCTGAAGAAGAAGCCGCCAGGGCCGCTGCTGCCGCCGACGAAGAAGCGAAGAAAAAGGCGGCCGAAGAAGAAGCCCGCGCCAAAGCCGACGCCGACGCCAAAGCCGCCGTCGACGCCGCTGCCAAAGCCACCGCCGCCGAAGACGACGCCGCCGCCGCCGAAGCGAAGAAGGCGAAAGAGAAGGCGCTGGCGGCCCGTGGCCTCGATGCCCGCATTCGCGCCCTCGCTGATGCGCTGGCCATCCCGCTCAAGCGGTTGCCCGGCGATCACCGCGACCAGCGCTTTGCCGTCGTGCCCTTCGAGAACGCCGGGGCCGAGGCGTCAGAGAAGTCCCTCGGGCTCGTCGTCAGCGACCTCGTCACCACCGACCTCGCCCGCGACCACCGCCTGGGCCTCGTCGAGCGCTCGCAGCTCAGCAAGCTGATGGACGAGCAGGCGTTGCAGCAGTCGGGCGCCATCGACGACGCGCAAGCCGTTGCGCTCGGCAAGCTCTCCGGCGCCCGCGGCTTGATCGTCGGCCGCGTCGCCGACGCCGGCGAAGAATTCATCGTCTCCGCCCGCGCCATCGACGGCGAAACCGGCGCCGTGCTCGTCGCCGAAGACGTGAAGCTGCCCAAGGCCGAGCTCGTCGCGTTCTCGGCCAACGCCGTCGTCTTGCGCTCGCGCAGCGGCGCGATGTTCCGCTCGATGGTCGTCCCTGGGTGGGGCCAGAGCTACAACGACCAGACCATGAAGGGCGTCATCATGGGCAGCGCCACCGGAGGCCTCGCCGTCGCCACCGTCGTCACCGGCGCTGTCGGCGTCTACACCGGCTTCGTCGCCTACCCCGCCGCCGGCATCACCGACGACATCGCCAAGAAGCCCGCCGAAGACCGCCCCGCCGCCGTCGCAGCGGTCAGAGACGCGGCCAACGCCGAGCTCACCGCTGCGGGCGTGCTCGCCGGCATCACCATCGCAGCGTGGGGTCTCACCGTCGCTGACGCGTGGTTGTCGGGCGTCGACACCGAGTCGCTCGACGCTGCGCTCGCGAAGAACAGAAACGCGCCTACTTTTCATCACGCCACCCCGCCTGGACCGACGGCCCGATCGGGAGGCGCGCGCACGTCCGGAATAACAACGGGGAGATGGAGG
>JANNAY010001055.1:0-2089 GCA_031384945.1 Deltaproteobacteria bacterium | reverse complement strand
GGCGCGCCGGCTCGTGCGCGAGAACCGCCTCGACGACGCCATCGGCTACTTCGATGCGCCGGCGCTGAAGTCTCAGGCGCTCGCGTTGCAGGCGGCGCTGCACACCGCCGCGCACGCCCTTGACCAGCACGTCGCCCGCGGCGCGGCTGCGGCCAAGAACGACAATGACGACGGCAACCGCGACGTCGTCCGCGCCGCGGCGCTGTTCAAGGCGGCGCAGATCACGGGCGCGCACGGCCTCGAGCTGCGCGGCACCGAGCTCGCCCCCGACTTCTTTGTTTGGGGCGGCAGCTTCGACACGTCACTCGACTGGGCAGACGGCACCGAATTCGTCCGCAGCGACATCCCCAGCGGCGCCTACGTCGACGGCGACGAAGCCGCCCGCGCCGCCGCGTCGCTGCCGACGCCGCGCCAGCGCTTTCACTACCGCTCCGTCGCCGCCAACCTCGCCGTCGACGCGGCACGCGCCGTCTCACCGCGCACGCAGGCCTCGGCGGCGATGCTCTGCCAGGCCTCACGCTGGGCCCGCCGCGATGGCGCGCAGGTGCAGCGCATCTGGCGCGAGTACGTCGAGCACGGCGCCAGCGTCGACTTCACCGGCGCCTTTGGCTCGGACTTCAACGAGTGTCCCGCCCCCGACTTCGACAAAATCGCGCGCGATCGCCAAGAGCAGAAAGAGCAGCAGACGTGGGCGTTGGCGACAGCGCTGTCGTCGAAGGCGCAGGCGTACGCGGCGCCGCTGTTGGCGATGACGACGAGCGCGCTGCTGCTGCTCGGCCTGCGCCGCAGACAGCAGAAGCGCGCCCGTTTCACGTCGTCACCATGAGCCCACGCACTCGGACGCTCAGGCCGCGCGCTTGAGCATCGTCGCCACGAGCGCATCGGCGAGCCCAGCGCCAGCGCCGACGCTGACGTCGGGCACGAGCTCGGTGCCGTGCTCAGCAAACGTCGACGCCATCTGCAGCGCGGTGAAGCTCTCGACGCCCACGGAAGCGACGCCCCTCTGGTACGCATCGGCGCGCGCCTCACCGGCCATGCGGATGGCCGTCGCATCAGCCTCGGCCAGCAGCTTCGTCGACGTCGCCTGCGCCTGCGCCGCGATCGTCGTCTTGTGCGCGTCGCCCTTTGCTGTCGCCGCAACGGCGAGGGCGTTCTTCTCGGCGATGCTCACCATCTGCTCGCTGCGCACGACCTCGGCTTGCATGTTGGCGATGGCGACTTCGCGCTCGTAGTCCTGCCGCTTCATCTGCGCCTCGCGCTGCGCCTCGTAGGTGCGGCGCAGCTCTTCAGCGATCTTTTTGTCGGTCTGCGTCTTCATCAGCTCCGCCGGCGGCGAGATGTCGCCGATGAGGGTGTCGATGCATTCGACGTCGTAGGCGTTCAAGGCGTCGCGGATGGCGGCGTAGGCCTGCGCCTGCCGCTCACTGCGCGCGGACAAGAATTCGAGCACGGTCACCTCTTGGGCAGAGTTGCGGAAGTAGTTGGCCACCGTCGGCTGCAGCACGTGGTCGACGAGGTTTTGCACCGAGCCGACGCGCGAGATGACGCGCGGCGCGTTCTTCATGCCGACGTGAATGATCTGACTGACGTCGAGCTGAAAGGCGAAGCCGTCTTTGCTGCGCACGTTCACCTGCGACAATTTCTCGTCGTACTTGTGGCTCTCGGTGCGCGTGGCCCAGTTCAAGACGATGTTCGTCGTCGGCACACGCTCGACCTTCATCACCGCGGTGTTGATGGGGTGCTTGCCGGGCAAGAGGGGCTCTTGCCAGACGCCCTTGCGTCCGCGTTCGACGAGGTCGCCGTGGGTGAAGTCGTCGCCGCTGACGTCGAGGTGCTCTTTGCCGACGTAGCTGACGACGACGCCGACGTTGCCGATCGGCACCTCGGTCATCGGCTTGAGCTCGACCGCGCAGAACCAGGGGTTCAGGTTCCACGAGCCCGACAACAAGACCTCTTCTTGCAAGCCACGGCGGCCGCCGGCACGAATGAATTCTTGCCCGCGTTGAAACGAGTCGTGGCCGCTGACCGGCGGTCCAGCGAGGTCGCCGGCGGGGATGGGCGTACCGTCGAGGGTGGTGACGATGCCGAC
>JANNAY010000989.1:0-5850 GCA_031384945.1 Deltaproteobacteria bacterium | reverse complement strand
GACGACGAGGCCCCGGGTCCACGATCCATCGAACCCCGTGGCGCCATCGCGCGCGACCTCTCCCCCCGGCCCCCTCCCCCCGGGCGCTCGAAGACTCGCTGTGGGGAGGGGGAGTCTCACTTCTTTGCTTTCATTGCTGTCGTCGGGCTGACGCTCGGGGCGTCTTCGGCCCACGCGCAGGCGTTCACTAAAACTGTGACGTTTCGCGCGAGCGAGAATGATATTGATGGGGCGTGCCCACGCCCCATTAACAATCTCTACCTGATGCTCGACGACGACGGCGGCCGCAACCGCGTCAACGACGCGAGACGGATGAACTGCACGGGTTCGCCGCTTTCGTGTACGCTGAATGTCGACGTGCCCGAGGGCGACTTTCTCTACGTCTTCGTCGCCGACGCCGAAGAATACGTCGACCTCGCCGACCCGCTGCTGGTGCCCGACCACATCCCCGACAACTGCTTTCGCGCCGACCCGCGGCCGCAAGACCCGGGCTTCTGCGGGCAGTTCTCGACGGACAGCTGCCTGTTTGTGCGCAACCCCGACCGGCCGACGTTCGACAGCGCGAGCTTTCAACCCGGACACGGCGAGCTGGTGTCGACGTCGACGGTGAGTCTGTCGATCAACGTCAACAAAGGCGCCAACGGGCGCGCGCTCGCGCCCGCCAGCGTGCACGCGTTCATCGAAGACCAAGAGCCGTCAGACCTGCGCTATTCGCCGACCCTCGACGTGCCGACGCCGCGCTTGATCGAGCTGAGCGGTGCGACGCTGACGGCGTCGGCGTCGGGCGGCACCATCCGCGCGACGTTGACGAACCCGCCTGAGGGTTTTCACCGCGTCTTCTTCGACGTGCAGAACGATCAAGGGCTGCCGGCCGACCGCTTTGAGACGTCGCTGTTCATCAACGTCGCCAACCAGGCGCCCATCGCCCACGCCGGCACGACCTTGTTCACAGAGGTCGGCCAAGAGGTCGTCGTCGACGGCAGCCTCAGCGAAGACCCCGACCACATCGGCTTCACCGAGTACCAGTGGCGCGTGATCGATCAGCCCGGTGGCAGCAACCCGGGGCTGCGCTGCGTCGACGAAGAGCTCGTGCCGCGCCTCGGCGACGGCCGCGTGATCATTGATGAGCATGGCAACCCGCGCGGCGACGCGTGTCTGCGCAGCGACCTTGGCGCGATGCCGCGCTTCGTGACCAACGTCGCTGGCACCTACCGCCTGGGTCTCAAGGTGCGCGACTATGGCGGCGCGCTGTCGCCCGAGTCGACGACGACGGTTCACGTGGTGCCGGCGTTCAACACCAACGCCCGCGCCCGCGTCGAGGTCGTCATCGACGGCAACACCGTGCGCGTCGACGGCTCGCTCTCGCAAGGTCCCAACGGACCGGGCCAAAACGCCTTCTTCGTCGCTGACGACGACAACCCCGCGGCGCTGACCCTGACGCCGTCGGGGCTCGCAGTGACGTTTCCGAAGCCCACCGTCGACGGCGCCTACCTCGTGCACCTGTCGATCGACGACTCGTACCCGGCCACGGCCATGATCGTCGTCGACGGTGGCAGTGTGCGCGGCTTCGACCTCGCCAAGCCGCCGAAAGATTGGCGCACCGACAAGGTGCTCTACCTCGGCTTCGTCAGAGAATTCGTCGACAGCAACGACGACGGCGAGGGCGACCTGCTCGGCATGATCGATCGCCTCGAGTACCTGTCTGACCTGGGCATCACGACCATCTGGCTGATGCCGCTGGCCGAAGGTCCGACCACGCACGGCTACGCGGCCTCGGGCTACTTCGGCGTCGAGAAAGACTACGGCTCGCCCGAAGACCTCGAGCTGCTCATCGAGAGCGCCAAGGCCTTCGGCCTCGAGATCATCATGGACTACGTCGCGAACCACACGAGCGACCGCCATCCCTTTCTCAAAGCGGCGCAGAAGAACCCGGATTCACCGTTGCGTGATTGGTACAGCTTCAACGCCGACGGCAGCTACCGCTTCGCCTTCGGTTTCGTCGCCTTGCCCGACAACAACCAGAACAACCCGATGGTGCGCCAGAACCTGCTCGACGTCGTCGACTGGCACTTCGACCGCGGCATCGAGGGCTTGCGCTGCGACATCGCCGGCTTCTCGCCGCCGAGCTTTTGGAAGCTGGTGCGTCGTCATGTGAAAGCCCGCAACGATCAGGCAATCATGTTGGCCGAGCTCTTGCCGCCCATGCAGGAATATTTCGATCACGGCTTCGACCTCGCCTACGACGTCAGCACCTTCGACCGCATGCACTTCGCCTTCGCCAAGGGCGACGTCGACTTCAACAGCATCGACGCCGACCTCGAAGAGGCCACGCGCTTCATCGAGCGCGCCGGCGCTGAGCGCACGCGCAACCAGATTCGCCAGGATGACGTGCTCTTCATGCGCTACATCGACAACCAGGACGAAGACCGCTTTCTGCTCGACGCTGGCGGCGACCTGCGGCGCGCGCAGTCGGTGGCGGCGATGCTGCTCACGCTGCCCGGCGTCCCGATGATCACGTACGGCAACGAGGTCGGCATCGAAGAGCTGCGCGGGCGCTATCCGTTTCTTCGCTACAACGACGCCACCGACACCTTCGACGACGGCGGCATCGACGCGCTGCGCAAGCAGTACCGAAAGCTCGTGCACATCCGCCGCGGCAACCGTGGTCTCTCGGTGCCAGACACCGCCCTCGACTTCGCGCCGGGCAACTCGTACCTGCGCATCTCGTCGAACAACGACGAGGGCGGCGGCAACGTCTACGCCTTCGCCCGCTTCGGCGACGGCCAGCGCTTTCTCGTCATGGCCAACCGCGCGGCGTCGACGGCGCTCGGCACCTCGGTGCGTGTGTTTCCGCCCGCGCAGATGCTCGCCGACTTTCCTGATCAAACGCTGGTGCTCGTCGACCACCTCGACCCGTCGACCCGCATCTCGTTGACGAAGTCGCAGCTGACCGCCCCGGGCGGCGTCGTCTTCAACGTCGCCAGCTTCGGCGCTCGCATCTTTCAGGTCACGAAGAACGGCATCCCCGACGCCGACGGCGACAAGATTCTCGACAGCTATGACAACTGCCGCGGCGCTTCGAACGCAGCGCAGTCCGACACCGACAACGACGGCGTCGGCGACCGCTGCGACCTCTGCCTCGCCAGCGTCAGAGACGGCGTCGTCGGCCGCGACGGCTGCGCGGTTGCCGCGGGTCTGTCGCGCGCGAAGTACGTGCTCGACGGCGCCATCGACGACGCACAGTTTCGCCGCGCCCGCATCGAAGGCAACGGCGCAGGCCAGGGCATCTCGCTGTTCACCAGCTTCAACGGCAGCGAGCTCTACGTCGCCACCGAGGCCTCGCCCCGCGGGCAAGACGCGTTCTTGTTGATCAGCGATGACACCGGACGCACGGCGGTCGCGCCCTTCGGCAAGGCCGGCACCGTGGCTTTCAGCGGATTGTTCATCGGCGACGAAGGCGAGAATGATTTCGTCAAGTGGTTCGGCACGACGGGTGAGAGCGTCGCCGCCACCGAGCCCCTGCCGGGCCGCGGCGTCGTCGAAGGCACGCTGAACCTCATCGAAGAATTCGGCGAAGTACCCGACACCATTTTCGTTGCAGCCGTGCGCTACAACGGCATCGACAGCGGCGCGATCGTGGCGCAGGCCCCCGCTGGCAACGGCGACAACGACGTCAGCGCCAACGAGTTCTTCGCGTTCGATCTGACCAGCGAGGTCGACCCCGTCGTCAGCGAAGGCGAAGGCGAAGGCGGCGAAGAAGGCGAAGGCGAAGGCGGCGAAGGCGGCGTCGTCATCCAACCCGGCGACGTCGATGGCGACGGCGTCGAAAACCTCGTCGACAACTGCGCCGACGTCCACAACCCCACGCAGGCCGACGCCGACCGCGACGGACTCGGCGACGGCTGCGACCGCTGCCCGCTGACCGCTCCCGGTGTCATCGTCGACGACGAAGGCTGCGGCGCGCGCGACCCCGGCCAGCCTGGCGACCTCGACCGTCCGACGCCGCGCGTGGTCGACGCTGACGCTGAACCTCCGCTGCAGACCGAGTTCGGGACGTGCGGGTCGTGCAACGCGGCGCCGGCCTCTCCGTTGTTCGTCGCGCTCTTGTTGTTGACCTTGCGTCGTCGGAAGCGCGCGTGAAGCACCTCATCGCTCTCGCCGCCGTCGTCGTTGCTGGCTGTGGTGCCTTTGGTGGCGGTGCGGGCGCGCGTCCCGAGGGCTTTCGTCTCGTCGAGGGGCGTTTGCAGATTCCCGACGAAGACCTGCTCGGCCGCAACGTCACGGGCCTGCAGATCGCCGCGCTGCACGTCGCTGCGGATGGCGCGGTCGCGCCGTTCGTCTCGGACGTGTTCGACCCGTCGGCGGCGCGGGGCGAGGCCGCCTTTGTCGCCGCCGTCGACGGCCGCTTCGACGTCGTCGTCATCTTGCAAGTGCCGTCGTCGTCGGCGCGCGGGGTGGGTTCATTCGTCGCTCAGCTGCGGACAGAAGGCCAAACGCCGTTGCCGCGCGGCGAAGACGACATCGACCTCGGCGTGCTCACCGTGGCGAAGGGCGCGCGCGTTCCTGCTGACACCGTGTTGTTGGGCGAGGCGGGGTCGTCTCCGTTGTCGCAGGTCGACACGGATGGCGATGGCGTCGTCGACAGCGTCGATGGCGACGACGACGGCGACGGTGTCGACGATGGCGCTGATGCCGATGTGGCTGGTGATGGCGTCGACGACGTCGGCCAGGTCCTCGAATCACTCGAAGACGCAGATGGAGACGGCGTCGCTGACGTGCTCGAAGGCTGAGACCGCTCAAGACCGCTCGCCCCTCGCGTCGCTCGCGCCGCAGACCTCACCCCTCGCTTCGCTCGACCCTCTCCCCAAGCGGAGAGGGTGAATCGTCTTTCGTTGCGCCGAGCTAAGCACCACTGAATCCGCGATGTCGGCGACACGAGCACGAAGCCGCGTAGCTATCTACTTGTTGTGGTGTCGAGTTTGGCGCGAATCGCACAATTGACTTTTCACGACTGGGCGGTTCCAGATCGAGCTGGTCACGAGGAGCGATATGGCAAGCAGAATCGTTTGCGACTGTGGAGCCATCGTTGGCATCAACTTGTTCTCGGGGAACTCGATCTTCTTCATGGTCGACGAGCGAACCGTCGAGAAGATCGAAGAAGGTGTTGAAGTTCACTCCGCGCTCGGTCGCATGAACCACGCGGTAAAATGCGAAGATTGCTCGCGGCATTTTCTCTACACGTCGGGCGGGAAGTTGCTCGGTGTCTTCACCTTCGAGCCCATCTAATGGGGTCGATCGAGTTTCAAATCGAGGGCACGTCGCGTGCGCGACACAATCGCCTGCTTGTGTTTGCGCGCTTGTTGAAGCCGGCGCACTTCACGCTCACACCAACGTCGACGTTGCTGGGGTCGCGCATCGAGCATGTGAGCCAGCCACGCATTGTCCAGCCTGACGGCACGCCACGTCTCGACGTGTTTGCTTTCGAAATCGCGCCCTCGACAGAAGTCGCGATCGGGGCCGTTGTCGTGCTCGCGAACGTCGACGTGATGGGCGGCTGAGACTGGGTGAGGTCTGCGGCTCAGCGGCCGACAAACGCCGTCCGCAGCTCCATCGACGTCGTCGTCAGCGACGCGAAGCCCGCGCCAGCGCCTTCGACAGCACCCGTCAGCACCGGACGCACCAACGCAGTGAGGCGGCGGTCAACGCCTCTGACGTCGAGGTCAGCGTCGGCGAATTCGGCGGTGGCGCAGTCGTCTTCGGCTTCGATGGAGATGGGGCCGGCGAAATTCGCGCCGTTCCAGATGGCGAATTCGACGTCGACGGGGGCGCCGGCGGCGTCTGCTGCGGCGC
>JANNAY010000958.1:0-2718 GCA_031384945.1 Deltaproteobacteria bacterium | reverse complement strand
GATCACGGTCTTGCCCTGCAAGATGCCGGCTTCGACAGCGACGGCGGCGGCTTCTTTGCTGGTCTTGTCGGTGACGATGACCTCGAGCAGCGGCATCTTCTGCACGGGCGAGAAGTAGTGCATCCCGACGACGTTCTCAGGACGCTTGCTGCCCTTGGCGATCTCAGCGATCGGCAACGCCGACGTGTTCGACGCAAAGACGGTGTCGTCGCGCAGGTGCTCTTCACACTCTTTCAAGACCTTGTGTTTGATCTTGAGGTCTTCGAAGACGGCCTCGATGACGAGGTCGACGGTGTTGAAGCCCGTGTAGTCGAGCTTGCCGACGACGTTGGCCGCGATGCGCTCGCGCTCAAAGGCCGTGAGCGAGCGCGACTTCACGCGCTTGTTCAAGCCCTCCCAGATCGCCTTTTGACCTCGAGCGAGCGACTCAGGCGACACGTCTTTCATCAACGTGCGCACGCCCTTGTTGGCGATGACGTCGGCGATGCCCGAACCCATCAAGCCAGCGCCCAGCACACCGACGGTCGACAGCTTCTTCGCCGGCGTGCCGTAGCGGTTCTTCTTCAGGCTGGTCTGGCCAAAAAAGAGGTGCATGAGGCTGTGCGCTTCGTTGGTCATCGCCAGCAAGCCAAAGCGCTTCGCCTCGGTGATATACCCAGCTTCAATACCCTTGTCATAGCCCGATTCGACGACATCTAGAATCGCCAGGGGCGCGGGGTAGAGTCCGAGCGTCTTCTCGATCACGGTGGCCCGCGCCTGGTGAAAGACGATGGCGCGGCCGGCCGCGTTCTCCTCGAGCGCCGTCTCCATCATCTTGCCCTGCGGGTCGAGCTTCTGCTTGCGATCCGGGCGTTTCAGCTCACCGGCGATGATGCGCTGACAGGCCGTCACTGCGGCATCTTCCAGTCCATACGGAATGGTCACCTGATCGACGAGGCCCATGCGCTTGGCTTTGACCGCGCGGATGTTCTTACCGGTCAAGAGCATGTCGAGCGCGCCCTGCAGTCCAATCAAGCGGGGCAGGCGCTGCGTGCCACCACCGCCGGGCAACAGACCCAGCATGACCTCGGGCAGGCCGAGCTGCGTCTTCGGCGAATCGGTGGCGATGCGCCAATGGCAGGCGAGGGCGACCTCGAGTCCGCCGCCGAGGGCTGCGCCGTTGATGGCGGCGACGACGGGCTTCTTCGACTTCTCCATCTTCGACAGCTGCGCTTGCATGTCGCGCGAGAGCTTCTCGACCTGCTCAGCCGACGTGCACGACTGCAGCATGGTGATGTCGGCGCCGGCGATGAAGTCGCCCTTGCCCGAGATAAGGACCGCGCCGTGAATGGCGGCGTCGGTCTCGACGCGCTCAAACGCCGCCTGCAGCGCCTTCGCCGACTTCTCCGACAGCGTGTTCTGCTTCTCGCCGGGCACGTCGAAGGTCAGGACAGCGATTCCATCACGGACCTTGATGTTCACAATGTCGTTGTTGCTGCTGCTCATGGGCACTCCGGCCGAATTCTTCGAGGACGTAGAAGTTGCGGTGGACATAAAATCGCCTCAGTTCACGGCCGAAGGGTTCTCAATCAAGATCGCCGACCCGTGGCCGCCGGCGGCGCAGCCCGAGACGACGGCGTAGCGGGCGCCGCTGACTTCGAGGCGCTTCATCGCCGTCGAGATCAAGCGACCACCGGTGGCACCAAACGGATGCCCGAGCGACAACGAGCCGCCCCACAGGTTGAGCTTGTCGAGGGGAATCTCGCCAAACACATCGCTGCCGACGCGGTCTTTGACCCACTTCTTGTCGGCGACCAGCTTGAGGTTGGCGACGACCTGCGCGGCAAAGGCCTCGTGAATTTCCCACACGCCGATGTCTTTCAGCGTCAACTTGTTCTTCTCAAGCAGCTTCGGAATGGTCAGTGCAGGACCGGCGAGCAGCTCTTCGAGCGGATCACCAGCGGCGTACACCCAATCTCGCAACACAGCGCGCGATTTGTATCCCAGCTTCTTGGCCTTGGCGGCGGCCATCAGCAGCACGGCCGAGCCACCATCGGTCAAGAACGACGACGACGCGGCGGTCAGCAAGCCGAAGTCGCGATCGAAGGCAGGCTTCAATTTGCCGGCAGCTTCGACGGTGCTGTCGCCTCTGGGTCCGTCGTCTTGTTTGACGAGGTCAAAGGCGGGGGCGACGGCGACGGCAGCGACGTCGTCGGCGTATCGGCCTTCTTTCCACGCGCGATCGGCGAGCACGTGGCTGCGCACGGCGAAGTCGTCGCTCTCAAGGCGCGAGACGCCCACGCGTTTGGCCAGGCGCTCACAGCTGTCGCCCATGGTGAGTCCTGTCGAGAACTCGGCGGCCGACGGGATGTCGGGCGCAAGATCGGCCGGCGCGAGCGTCGACAAGATCTGCAGGTAACCCTGCGGACCCTTCGCCTTCTGCATCTTCACCAGCGCCTGCCGCAGGTTCTTCGACAGGCGAATCGGCGGATCAGAGAACGACTCAGCGCCGCCGGCGACGGCGGTGTCGACGCGGCCGAGGGCGATTTGGTCGGCGACGCTGGTGACGGCTACGTTGGCCGAGATGCACGCCAGCGTCGTCGTGAACGCCGGCACGGTCACCGGGATCGCGGCGCCGAGCATGGCCTCACGCGCGAGGTTCGACGTTCGCGGGTCTTGCACCACGGTGCCCATGGCGACGACGTCAATCGTCTTGGGGTCGAGGCCGGTCTTCGCGAG
>JANNAY010000928.1:0-2563 GCA_031384945.1 Deltaproteobacteria bacterium | reverse complement strand
CTACGAGCTCATCGAGCTCAGCGCTGACCTGGCGGGCTCATCGGGCGATGAGCTGAACGACGACGTCATCTACCTCGTCGAGTTCGTCACCCTGCACGAGATTGGTCACGCCTTGATCGATCTGCTGCGCTGGCGCCTCGCCGATCACGATGAAGAGCTGCGCGCCGATCAATTCGCTGCGCTGATGCTGACCAACCACAAAGACGCCGCCCTCACCCGCAGCGTCATGCACGCGTTCACGAAGTTCTTCGTCGAGTTCGACCGCATCGAGCGCCACGACGACGACGGCGTCGAGGTGCACGGTCGAAGCAAAGACCGCGCGACGTTCGCGCTGTGCATCGTTTGGCACCGCCACCGACCGTCGTCGATCGCCGAGAGCATGCGCGGCGAGCTTGGGCGCGCCTGCGACGACTACGCGAACGAAGGGAGCGACACCTGGAACGCGTGGCTCGCGGAGCGCACGCGCATCAACAGCGGACAGACCTTTGCAGCGCCCGACTGAAGGGGCCGACTGAAGGGGCGTCGAAAGGGGTGGGCACCGTGGATTTGGGTTTGCCCCGCGCAGCGCTCGGCCTTAGTCACTTCTCGCGCTTCTCGACGACAAACAGAAGGCGATCGAGCTGCGAGCATCGTCGCTCCCCGCCCCCCTCGCCCAGGCTCGGACCCCAAAGTTTTGGGGTAGAAGTCGCGGTTCCATGATGCATTTCGGCGCGCCGATCCAAAAAGCATCGTCGTCGGCAATCAACTGCTGCCTGTTCGCTCGAGTTGCGATTCTGCCGACTGAAGGGGCGCGCGCTCAGGCGCCGAGGCGGGCGAGGCCTTCTTTGGCCTGCGGAACTTCAGCAGCGGCGGGATGCTCGCGCACGAGCTTCTCGTAGAACGACTTCGCCTGCGCTTTGTCGCCGAGGTGGGTCTCGGCGATGGTGCCCGCCTGCAAGAGGGCCCAGGCGGCCTGCTCGGTGTCGGCGTAGTCTTCGCCGACCTTCTGGTAGCGCCACATGGCGCCCTGCCACTTCGAGCGCTCTTCGTAGAAGTGGGCGGCGTAAAGGTCGACGGCGGCGAGGCGGCCGCGGGCAGTGCTGCGCAGCTTCTTGGCCTCGGCGGCGTTCGGGTCGTCAGGAAAGCGCGTGAGGAACTCGTCGCAGGCCCGGATGGTGTCTTTGGCCGCCGACTGGTCTTTCTCGCTGGCCTCGACGAAGGGCAGCCACGAGATGTTGTTCTCGATGGCGCGGGCGTGGCTCAGGGCGACGCGAAAGGTCGCGTAGGCCACCTGCTCGTGACGGGGGTGAAAGCGAACAAAGATACGGTAGCCGTCGGCGGCTTCGAGCCATTTCTCACGAGCGAACTGGGTGTCAGCGAGGCGCAGCTCGGCCAGGACCGCGTATTTGCTGTACGGGTACTTGTTCTTGACGAGATCGAAATACTTGATGGCCTCGGACCAGCGCGCGTTCTCGAAGGCGGCCTCGGCCGACTCGTAGTTCTGCCGCGCGGTCTCTTTCGCGTCGATCTGCGTGTCTTGCAGGTTGGTCTGAAAGGCGCTGCACGAGGCCACCAGCCCCGACAGAGACGTCACCAACGCGAGGATCAACAGCGGACGCATCCCAACGCGTTAGCGAAGATCGAGCGACGTCGCCACGCCTTGTGACAGGGCTTCGTCGAGGTCAGCGGTAGACGGCGCTGTAATCGGCGTGCTGCCACAACGGCACGGTGCGGGCGTCGGCTTTGACGTCGACGACGTCGCGCAGTGCCTGGCGCACGCCGTTCTGCTCACGAAGGACGACGTAGTCGCTGCCTTCGCTGTCTTTGGCGACGCCGAGAAATTCGCCTTTGATGCTGCGGCCGCCGCCCGGCACCACGACCTCGACGGCGGTGCCGACGCTCAGCACGTCGTCGAGCTCAGAGAGTCGGTTGCCGTCTTTTTTGTACGAGTAGGCCGGCTGCTCGAGGGTGATCTTGGCGATGTCCCAATGCTCTTTGAGCAGGTGACCGCCGCCCTTGAGCTGGAGGCCTTCGTTGTCGGCGCCGACGACGACGTGGTCGCTGCCACTGACGTCGCCCTTTTTGGCGGCGACGGCGAGCGAGCCGTGCTCTTTGTCGAAGGTTTCGATGTTGAGCTTCTTGTGCAGAAAGCCGGGCAGCGACCACGGATCGCCGACGGTGCTGTTGGCGTTGAAGACGGTGACGAGGGCGGTGTGGATGTCGCCGTCGGTGTCCATCTGGTGCCGCACCAGCGACAGCTCTTCGTCGGGCTTCAAGAGGTGCGTGCGGCCGCGGCCGGCGTCGACGATGACGCGGCCGACGTCGTCGACGCCTTTGACGCTGCCGACGACAGCGGTGCCGTCGCGTTTCACGAGCTCGACGTGGGGCGCGTAGGCGGGTGCGCAATCGACGCGCAGCTCGAGCAGCTTGCGCACGCCGGCGCTCAGATCGGCGCGCGCGAGGATCGAGGGACCCACCTCGAGCAGCGCCTCGTTCTTCTGGAGCAAGAAGCCCAGCACGCCCTTCTTGATCGGCGCGCCCGTCGTCGTGGGCAGCGTCGCCGCCGTGGCCTTCGTCGTCGTGC
>JANNAY010000774.1:0-2888 GCA_031384945.1 Deltaproteobacteria bacterium | reverse complement strand
GACGGCGAAGAGGCGCCGACCATCGGCGTCCCGCCCGACACCGACGAAGACGGCGACATCGACGCCCTCGACCCCGACGACGACGGCGACGGACTGCCGACTGAAGACGAGCTGCCCAGCGAAGAACCCGACGACGACTTCGACGACGACGGCCTGCCGAACCACCTTGACCCGGACGCCGACGGCGACGGCATCGACGACGGTGTCGAAGGCCTCGGCGACGTCGACCACGACGACTCGCCGAACTACCTCGACGAAGACGCCGACGGCGACGGCAAGACCGACCTCGTCGAAGGCACCGGCGACGCCGACGATGACGGCATCCCGAACTTTCTCGACCAGAACGACACCGACGGCCCGCTCGCCGACCCCGACGGCGACGGCATCCCCACCGGCGTCGAGATCGGCATCGGCACCGACCCGCAAGAGGCCGACACCGACGGCGACGGCGTCGACGACGGCGACGAGGTCGGCGACGACACCAGCGACCCCCGCGACAGCGACGGCGACGGCACCATCGACGCCAGAGACGACGACGACGACAACGACGGCATCGGCACCCGCCAAGAGGTCGACGACGGCGACGCCATCGGCCCCGACGGGGACAGCGATGTCGACGGCGACGGCTTGCCCAACTGGCGCGACACCGACGCCGACGCCGACGGCCGTCTCGACGAAGACGAAGGCCGCACTGACGACGACGACGACGGCGTCCTCAACTACCTCGACCCCAACGACAGCGGCGAAGGCGAAGGCGAAGGCGAAGGAGAAGGCGAAGGCGAAGTCGACTGCGACGCCGAGACCGAAGTCTGCGACGGCCAACTGCCAGCAGATTGGTCCGTCTCTGGCGCGGGCGTCGGCGCCGTCTTCGGCTGCAACGACGTCGGCGGCGACGTGCCTGCCATCAGCGGTGCGTTGCTGGTGCTGCTCGCGCTCCGTCGTCGTCGCCGCGCTGCCTGAGTTGACGTGGTGTCAACGCGCGAGAGAAGAGGGCCCATGCGGCTCTCTTTTCTTTTTGTGCTCTCGTTCGCGCGCACGTCTGCGCTCTCGTTCGCGGTCTCGTTGCCTGGCGTCGTGGGCCTCGCTTGCGCCACGCCGCAGCTCGGCGACAAGGCGCTGCCGCAGCGTCCGAAGGATCTCGAGGCGGCGTTTGCGATGATGCCGGCGCCGGCCGAGGGGCGCGTGCGCGTGCTCGACGACAACGTCGACGCCTGGGTCGCGCGCATGAACCTGATCGAGAGCGCCGCGAAGACGCTTGACGTGCAGTACTTCATCGTCGAGCCCGACGCGTACGGCATGGCCATGATGGGGTTGCTCGCTGAGAAGGCGCGCGCCGGCGTCAAGGTGCGCTTCATGGTCGACGCGCGCGGCAGTGCGGGGCTCATCCGCGGCTCGCAACGCTACCTGCTGCAAGAGGTGAAACAGGCCGGCGCTGACGTGCGCGTCTACAACCCGATCCTGTGGCAGCTGGGTGCGACGGTGGCGCGCGGTGACCTGCGCACCGTCGCCGCCAGCAACCACGACAAGATGATCATCGTCGACGGCCGCAGCGTCGTCGCCGGCGGCCGCAACCTCTCAAAAGACTACCTGAGCGATCCCCACGATTTGCCTGGCGCCTTCATCGACATGGACCTCTTCTACGAAGGCACGACGATCGCCGATCGCATGACCGAGGCCTTTGCGTCTGAGTTCGACGCCAAGCGCACGTCGCCGTTGTTGGTCGAGGCCAGCGGCGATGGACAGACGTCGCTGCGCCTCGCGGTCACCGCCATGCGCGACTGGTTGCAAGACGCGCCTTTCAGCGCCGACGAATTGCTCGCGCTCGACGCCGCCAAAGACCGCGACGCAGAGCGCGACGCCATCGCGCTGCTGCTCGAAGGACACATCGTCGGACGCGAGAGCGCCATCCCCGCCGACGAAGCCCGCGCCGCGCTGCGCACGTCGACGCAGCTGTTGGCGCGCGAAGCGCGGCTGCGCGGCGCGCGCTCGCGAGATGTGCCGCGCATCACCGAAGACAACGTCAGCATTCACCTGCTCGACACGCACTCGGCCGAGAGCACGACGCTGCGCAACACCGTCAACGAGAACCTCCTGCTCGCCGTGCTCGCCGCTGAGAAGAAGCTGATCATCCAGAGCCCGTACTTCGTGCTGACCGAGCGCGGCATTCGCGCCCTCGAGCAGGTCAGCGCGCGCGGCGTGCCGATCACGATTTTGACGAATTCGCCGGCGTCGTCGGATTCGCCGCCGACGCAGGCGGCGTTTCTGCGGCAGTGGCCGAAGCTGCTGGCGCGCGTGCCGTCGGCGCGCTTGTTTGTTGTCGCCGAAGGCCGCTTGATGCACGCCAAGGTTGGCGTCGTCGATGACCAGATCGCGTTCGTCGGCTCGTACAACCTCGATCCGTTGAGCGCCGGTGTGAACGGTGAGGTCGTCGGCGCGCTGTGGTCGGCCACGATCGCGCGCCACGTCGGCGGCTTGATCGAGCGACGCATCGACGCGGGGCGCCCCGGCGTCGTCGAGTACAAGATCGAGCGCTCGCCCGACGGCAAGGTGATGCAGGTCAACGGCGAGCCCATCGTCGCCTACGGGCCCGACGACCACTGCAGCGCCGACCAGCTCGCCGCCGCCCGCAAGATGGAGCCGATGCTCGAACTGCTCGCGCCGCTCCTCTGATCACAAGAGGCCGCACGAGAAGGGGCAGTTTGCGCGCGCGGGCTCTCGGTGCGAGACCCGGGGCGTGCTCGACATCGTCAGCGACGACACCTCCAACCTGCTGGCGCTGCTCGACGATGCAACCGGTACAGGCGGCGTTATTGAATTTAAACCTGCCAATATCACGTTTACCGACAGCACTGTATATTATTGGAGAACAGCCACCGTGCCTACCGGCA
>JANNAY010000730.1:0-2008 GCA_031384945.1 Deltaproteobacteria bacterium | reverse complement strand
CGTCGCTCGAGCGCGCGATCGATGAGCACGGTGAGCTCGTCGACCTTGAAGGGCTTGATGATGTAGTCGTAGGCGCCGTTTTTCATCGCCTCGACGGCGGTCTCAGTGGTCGCAAACGCCGTCATCATCACGACCTGCGTCGACGGCGCGTTCTTCGAGACCCACGACAAGACGTCCATGCCCGAGCCACGTGGCAGCCGCAGATCGGTGAGCACCAGATCGACGGGCTCGCCCTCTTTCAGCCACGCCTGCAGCTTGCCGACGGCGTCGACGGCGTCTTTGGCGAAGCGCACGTCGTGCCTGGCCCGCTTGAGCAGGATCTCGAGGAACTCGCGGATGGAGATTTCGTCGTCGACAACCAGGATGCTGGCCATGCGGGCACCTTCATGTCGCCGCAGGTGAACGGTCAAGCGTGAGGCGCAGGGTGAACCGTGCGCCGCCAAGCGGCGATGCGCCGACGGACAGGTGTCCTTCGTTTTGCTGCGCCAGCTGGGCGCAGGTGGCGAGGCCGAGGCCGTTGCCGTCAGGCCGCGTCGTGAAGAACGGCTCAAAGATCCGCTCGCGCAGCTCGACCGGAACGCCGGGTCCGTCGTCGTCGATGGTGACCTCGACGGCGCTGCCGTTGACGGCGGCGTCGACCACGACGCGGCCGCGGCGGGCCAGGCCGGCGACGACGGCGTCGGCGTTGACGAGCAAGTTCCACACGACCTGCTTCAGCTGTGCCGGATCGCAGCGCGCGACGACGTCAGCGCCATCGCCGACCTCGACGTCGACGGCCTTGAGCCCCTGGCGCGCGGTGGCGGCCATCTCTTGCAAAAAGGGCCGCAGCGACACCGGCTCGCGCCGCGCCGGGGCTGGACGCGCGTAGGTCAGAAATTCTTGCACCAACTTCGAAAGCCGCTCGGCCTCGCGGTGGACAATGCCGAGCATGCGTCCCCCGTCATCGGTGAGGCGGTGCGACTCGCCGCTCAAGAGCTGCAGGCAGCCGATCATGGCCGCCAATGGGTTGCGCACCTCGTGAGCGAGACCCGCGGCCAGCCGCCCGAGCTCGGCGAGACGCTCAGCGCGCCCGACCTCGTCCTGCAGGCGTCGCAGCTCGGTGAGGTCTTGAAAGACGACGACAGTGCCGGCGCGTTCGACGCCGATGAGGGGGGCGACGCTGCCGCCGATGGTGCGCGTGCCGCGGTTCGCGACTGGCACCTGCAGCTCAAAGCGATCGCGCGGATCCTGGACAAGCTGCTCGAGAAACCCGACCCGCTCGCGCAGCGACCGCCCCACCAGATCGCGCGCGCCGAGGATCTCGCCGCCGGCGCCGTTGACGTAGACGACGCGGCCTTCGTGGTCGACCGACATGACGCCCGAGGGCAACGACCCGAGCACCGCGGCGTACAGCTGCTCGAGCCGCTCGATCTCGGCGTGGGCGTCTTGCAGGCGCTCGGACGTCTTTGTCAGCTGTGCGGTTAAATAGCCGCCGAGCACGGCGACGAGAAAGAACGAGGCGCCGTTGGTGAGAAACGACGGCATCAGCTCACCAAACGTGTGCCCGGCCGACAGCGCCTGCACGACGAGGACGATGCCGTAGAGCGCGGCCGACACACCAGCGATCACCATCGCGCCGCGCCGCGCGAGCACGATGGCCGCGTTCAGCACCGACAGCGAATAGAGAAAGACGAAGACGGATTCGACGCCGCCGGTGAGGGCGACGAGGCCAGTGCCAATGCCAGCGTCGGCGACGAGCTGGACGTACGCGACGATGACGACGTGTTTGTTGCCGAAGACGCGAACGAAAACAGCGCCGCCGAGGATGGTGGCGTAGGCGAGGGCGGCGACGGCGTAGAGAGAGACGGCGGCGCGGGCGAACAAGAATTCGTCTGAGCCCGCGCGCAGGGCCAGCGCCGTGAACAGCAGCGCGGTGACGACGACGACGCGAAACACCAGCAGCCAGACGAGCCGGACGCGCACCACTTCGTCGTCGGCTTCGATGCTGACGGTGTTGATGGTGCCGGTG
>JANNAY010000718.1:0-1599 GCA_031384945.1 Deltaproteobacteria bacterium | reverse complement strand
CGGCGGCGGCGTCTTGCGCGTCGACGTCTCGGGCCAGCTCACCGGCAAACACGGACAAGCCACCGGCACCGCCATCGCCATCGACGCTGACGACGCCACCTCGCGCTTCGTGCTCGCCCACGAGAGCGTGCACGCCCTCGCCTACATCGTCTCTGACGGCGCCACCGCCGACGCCGGCAGCGAGCTGTCGATCTTCTCTGAAGGGCTCGCCAACCACATCGCCCGCGCCATCGCCCCCGACGCGCCGCCGCACCCCGATCCGCGGCCCACCCTCGCCGGCCTCGCGCGGCAAGGACGCCTCGACGACCGCATCCTCATCGACGCCGACCTCGCCGAGGCCACCGGCGACCCGATCCTTGTCTATGGCATCGGCGAAGAGCTCGTCGCCGCCATGATCGACGTCTACGGCACAGACGCGCCGCGCCGCTTTCTCGAGCAGCTGCGCCCCGCCGTCGACGACGATGTCGAAGGCACAGCCCTCTGGCACGCCACCCTTGCCCGCGCCGACATGCTCTTCGCCCCCATCGCCGCCCGCTTCTTCGCCCGCCTCGGCGACGTGCCCGTCGCACCCGCGCCGCCGTGGGTCGCCGTCTCCGTCGAAGACGAGGGCGTCCGCGTCTACGCCGTCGACGAATACGGCCGCGACGTCGACGCCGACTGCCGCGTTAGAAACCGCGCCAGCGACCCCGCCCACACCATCCTGCGGCGCTGTCTGGTGCTGCGCGACGAGCTGGCCGGCGGCGTCGTCGAGGTGCAGGTGGCCCGCCCCCACGACGGTCCCGCCTCCCGCTGGTTGCGTTTGCCGATTCGTTGACAGCCGGACGAGGGCGGCTAGAACACCCCTTCCCGAAGGCGCCGTCCACGAGAGTCCGAATGATCTTCAACAGCAAACAGCTCGAAGAGCTCGAAAACATCCACGACTCGACCGGAGCCTTCGAAGAAGAAGGCGAAGACGACGGCAACTTCGAAGAGATCGGCGAAGCGGCCATGGACTGGCGGCGCGGCCTCATCGAAGAGGCGGCCGAGAACATCAAGCGCGCCAAGACGCGTCCCGTCGAGCCGCACCTCACGTATCCCGTCGGCTCGATGTTGTTCGAGCGCGAGGCCCGTCGCTTTGCCCGCGTGCAGCGCTCGGTCCCTGGCTACTTGAAGATCGTCTACCTCTCGGGCGGCGACCGCGAGTTCGGCACCCTCGACGTCATCGGCTACCTGCGCGATCAAGGCGCCGAGCGCCGTTTGAGCGAGCTCTCTGACCAGCTGGGCATGAACGACGCCGACGTCGCCGCCGAGCTCGAACGCCTCGGCATCACGCCGATCGAAGAGCTCGAGCCCGAAGAAGGCGCTGAAGCCGCCGCCGCTGCCGAAGCCCCTGGCGAAGTCCCGGTGCCGCCGATGCCGGGTCGCAAGGGCAAGGCCGCCGCTGCCGTCGAAGAAGAAGTCGTCGCCGACGACGTCGCCGTGGCCGGCGACGACGCGGGCGCTGGCAAGAAGGGCGCGAAGCCGGCGGGCAAGCAGGTCGCTCCGCCGCCGGGCAAGCCCGCGAAGGGCATGAAGGCCGCGCCGCCGCCGCCCGCCTCGGCCTCGAAGCTGCCGCAAAAG
>JANNAY010000888.1:0-1758 GCA_031384945.1 Deltaproteobacteria bacterium | reverse complement strand
GTCGGGGCCGTCGTCGTCGCCGCGCAGGGCCGAGCGCACGGCGTGGGCGATGCGGTGAAAGTTGTCGTCGGTGAAGCCGAAGCCAACGAAGAGCATGTGACGGGTGAGCAAGAGCGCCTGCACGATGCCGGCGAGGGCGCTGCGGTTTTCGTGAAAGCGCAAATAGTCTTCGCGCGTCAGAACGATCGACGACGGACGCGTCACGCAGCCGTGCATCTTCAAGATGAACCGCTCGCCGCGGGCCACCGGGCGACCCGGGATGCGCGCGCACGGCCTCCCCGCGTCGGCTGATGCCTCTTCGAACAGCGGGTCGTAGTTGGTGGTCACCACCTCGTCGACGGGCAAGCTCGCGAGCAGCGCGTGGCCGAGCGCGTAGTGGCGCGAGCGCTCGACCAACAACCAGGCGGTGGCGGCGTTGACGCTGACGTCGTCGGGCAACCGCTGCTGCAACAGCGCCGCCGCGTCGAGCACCGCGAGCTCGTCAAAGGCGTCTTGCTGATCGGCCGGCAACACCTCGCGCGCCATCGTGCGCAAGAGCTCGCGCCACGACGGCAGCCCCGCCGGGATCGACACGCCGGCGCCGACGAAGACGGTGAGGCCGCCGGTGCGGGCGCGTTCGGCGAGGGCGTCGGCCTTTTCGCGCAGCGCCATCGGCAGCGCGTGAAACGCATCGGGCAGCTCACGCCGCGCCTTTTGCGCCGCCGCCCACGACGCGCCCTCGTTCAAGCACAAGGCGACGTCGACGCCGAGGGCGCGGGCTTCTTCGTAGAGCGCGGGCAGCAAAAGTCCCGTGATTTCGCCGGAGTAGAGGGCGGCGCCGCCCCCTTTCGTGCCGAGCAGCGGCAACGCCAACAGGTGCCGCGCGCGTCCATGCAACGGCGCCGGACGTCGCTCGCGCAACACCGCCGTCGCGTTGCGCAGAAACGCGCGGGCGCCGTCGGCGAACCACGACGGCGGCGTGCGGTTGGTGGCCGTGACGTCGGTCAGGAACGGCAGCGGTTCGTCGTCGTCGACCTCGGCGAGCAGCGCGCTGCGCTCACCGACCGGGATCGGCGCCGTGCGCCACTGCTTGCGCCGCGGCAGCGCCGAGCGCCACGTGCGCCCGGGGCCAAAGCTCTCGGCGCGAATGCCGCCGGGCACCAGCCACGCGTCGCAGGCGAGGCGCATCAGGTCGGTGTGCAGGATGAAGACGTGGCTCACGACGCGACTCTAGGATCACGTCGACGTCGACGTCAGTGCGGCTTCAGCGATTGGCCTTCAGCGAGCAGGACGCGTGAAGTCGATGCGCACCCATTCGCCTTTGTGGGCGGTGTGCTCGTGCACCATGCCCGCCTTGACGTAGCTCTCGATCACCGCGGGGGCCTGCTCAGACAGGATGCCGCTGAGCCAGAGGCGGCCGCCTTTGGCCACGGCGCCGGTGACGTGTTTGACGAGCTCGATGAGGGTGCCGGCGAGGATGTTGGCGACGACGGCGTCGAAGACGGGGCCTTCTTTGTCGGGCATGTCGTCGTTGGCGACGAAGCGGGCTCGGCCACCGTTCTTGGCGTTCAGCACGCCGTTTTCGCGGGCGTTGTCGAGGGCGGCTTTGACGGCGACGGGGTCGATGTCGGTGCCTTTGCAACTCTCGGCGCCGAGCTTCAGCGCCACGAACGCGAGGATGCCCGTGCCCGTGCCGACGTCGAGCAGGCGCTTGATTGGGGCGTGGCCGCTCATCGACGCAGCGTCGAGGTGGGCTTCGATGCCTTCGGTGCAGAGCTG
>JANNAY010000714.1:0-5437 GCA_031384945.1 Deltaproteobacteria bacterium | reverse complement strand
CCGGGCAACGCCACGACCTTGCTGCCGACGCTGCGACCGGGACGCGGATCGGTGCCCGCCGGCCGCGCGCCGTCGTGAAACATGTTGAACGCGCCCGACAGCCCGACGACGACGGTCATCTCGGGGCGCAGCTCGGCGAGGGCGCCGAACTTGTCAGAGATGACGCGGCTCGTGCCCAGCGCCTCGGCGGTGACCGAGACCCACTCGGTGAGGTTGTAGGCAGCGCCAAACGACCCGCCCACCGACGTCGCCGCCTCTTGCGCGAGCTCGGCGTTGCCGCCGATCGCGTAGAGGGTGCCAAAGGCCGTCGCCGACGTCGTGAAGGTCAAGTCGCGGTTGACGCGCCACGCACCCTGCACGCCCGCCGAGATGCGCTCTTCGAGCAAGCCCCCCAGCGGGTCAGAGAAGGGACCGACGCCGCCGAGCAACGTGCCTTCGATGGCGGCTTCGCCGCTCAGGTTCACCGACGACACGAGGCGTCCATCGACGACAGGCAGCCCGTGCAACAAGCGCCCGCGGCCCTTGGCCTCGTCGACGATGGCGGTGAGCCAGCCGGCGCGCGTGGTGGCGACGACGCCGTTCATGATGGTGTGGTTGTACGACAGCGACGGCGTCAATCCGACGTAGCCGCCGCCGTTGCCGAGCACGCCGCGTTTGTCGGCGATGGCCGCGCCCTTCAGCAGCAGGTTCGCCGTCAACGAGTCGGTGGGCGTCAGCAGGTACGTGTAGCCAGCCGTCGCTTCGGGACGAATCTGCGGCGGCAGGATCAGCTGCTCGCCTTCGCCCGGCGACGGCGAGCCGGTGGCCTCGAAGCGCGTGTCGAAGCTCAGCGTCGTGCGCGTGTCGAAGCGGTAGGTCGCGGTGCCGCCGGCGATGACGTCGGCGAACGGAAACTGCGCGAGCTTGCCGCCGCCGACGAGCTGGCCGGCGCGCGAGTTGCCGAGGTCTCTGACGGCGGCGCCCGCGTCGAGGTCGCCGACGGCGCCGGTGATGTCGGCCGACAAGCGCAGCCGCGGCGTCGTCGTCCAATCGAGCCGGCCGCCCCAGCGGTGCATGGCGAGAAAGTAGTCAGACGACGGGTAGATGACGCTGAGGTTGGGCGCGTAGTTGCCGTCGAGCACCAGCCCGTTGCCCTCGTAGGCGGCCCGCACCACCGGCGTGATGCCGACGACGGTGAGGTTGGCGCCGAAGCCCTCGGCGACGGGCTCTGACAAGAACGACGTGCGACCTTCGGCGCGGGCGCTGACGTCGACGACGCTGCCGGCGGCCAGCAAGCTCGAGAGGGCGACAGCGGTCGAGGCGAAAAACATCGTTGAGGAGACTATCGCGCCTGCGCGGCCGACGGCGCTTCTGACGGTGTCGAGGCACTCTGACCGAACGCACACTCTGGCCACGGGTCACCGGACATTTGCCCGCGCACACCCCGTGACGGCGAGACGCTCGTGACTGTGGCGCCAACGACGACGGCGACGGCTACGACTTCGGCGGATCCGACGACGACGGCGGCTTCTTCGCTTCTTCTTCTTCGGCGCGCGCTTTGCGGTCGAGGGGCTTGCCGCTGCGGGCCAGCGTGATGCGCGAGACGAGCACGCCGAGCTCGAACAAGATGTAGAGCGGACCGGCCAGCAAGAACATCGAGAGCGGATCGGGCGTGGGTGTGAGAATCGCCCCGACGATCAGGCAAATCACCGTCACATGGCGGCGGTATTTCGTCAGCGTCGACGGATCGACGATGCCGGCGAGCGACAAGATAAAGATGACAACGGGTGTTTCGAACGCGACGCCAAAACCCAACAGCATTTTGAGCGTGAACGAGAAGTGCTCTTCGAGGTTCGGCAACAGTGAAATGTCTGCCGGTAGGCTCGTCACCAGATAGCGAAACATGCTTGGAAAGACGGCGAAGTAGCAGAAGACGGCGCCGGCGCAGAAGAAGAAGGCGCCGGCCCAGACGAACAAGACCACATACTTTTTCTCGTGGTCGTAGAGGCCCGGGGCCACGAACAGCCAGATTTGGTAGAGCACCCACGGCGACGCGAGAAAGATGGCCGCGACGAGGGCCGCCTTCATCTGGCACACGAGGTACTCGGCGGCGCCGACGACCATGAACTTCGCGGCAGGTCCGTGCACCTCGACGAGAATGTCTTGCATCGGCGCCCGCAGCAGCGCGAGCAGCTCTTCAGACACCGCAAAGGCGGCGACGGCGAGGATGGCGACGCCGATGACGGCGCGTCCGAGGCGCAGCCGCAGCTCGGCGAGGTGTTCGACGAGCGAGTATTCTTTCTCGTCCATCATTTGCTCTCGGCGAGGGTGCTGGCCTCTTTCGACGCGTCTTTCGAAGAGGGCTTTTGCGGGTCGGTGGTCTCTTGCTCTTTTTCAGCCTGTTTCTCGGCGCGGTCTGACAGGTCGCTGCCGACGGCGACGGCGCTGGCGGCGGCGACGATGACGGGTTCGTCGACGGTGAGCTGCGACCCAGGGATCGTCGCCGGGGCCTCGAGCGCGCGCGTCGCCGTCTGCGGGGGCTCAACGAGGGGCGGACGCTCGACGGGGCGCTGCCAGCGTGGCGGCTGATCGTCGTCGTCGAGGTTGATGCTGCGTTTGAGGTCGTCAGAGGCCTTGCGGACCTCTTTCAACCCCTTCGCCATCTTCTTCACCATCTGCGGCAGCTGATCGGGACCAAAGACCAGCAGCGCGACGGCTGCGATGATCAACATCTCGCTCATGCCCATGCCGAACATGCGGCCAACCTAGGGGCCGCCCGACGTCGTGGCAATCTCGGCGTTATTCCTCAGGTTGTCAGGTCGCGAGCACGAGGCCGGTGCCCTCGAAGCGCACGATGGGCACGCGCTTGGCGCTCTCGGGCAGGCCCGGCAGCGGCGCGCGGAAGGGCACGAGCTGCCCGCTCCACCCGACGAGACGGGTGGCGTGCACGAGGGCGGGCGCGTCGGTCTTCACGGGCAGCGCGACGACAGGCTTCTTCGTGCCAAGCACGACGCGACCAGAGCCGCGCAGGTGCACGATGTCGAGGTCGCGATCGGCCTCTGACGGCAGTCGACCGTTCTCCCACACCAGGCCGGCGCTGAAGCCGACGACGCCGGATTCGACGAGGTAGATCTCTTCGTTTTGCATCGACAGCGCCGTCGCCGTCTGGTCGCCGAGGCCGAGCAGCGCGAAGCCGTTGCCCATGAGCGCGACGACGGCAGCTTCGGCGCCGCCGAAGAGCGAGTCGGTGCGCTTGCCGCGGTAGCGACGGTTGACCACCTCGACCTCGAAAGAGCCCGAGAGCCCCGCCAACAAATCCGTGCGCACGTAGCCGACGTCAGAGATCGGCAGCACGAGGTGTCCGTCGGCGGTGCGCGAGAGGGCGCGCCCGTCGATGGCGCGCAGCGGCAGGTCGGCCAGCGGCGTCTCGAGCAGCGTCTGCGGCGCCTGAAGCGACGGAGGGGGAGCCGGGAGGGCGGTCGCCGACAACCCCGGCGTCGCCTTGAGGTCGACGGTGAAGCCCATCGAAGCGGCCCCCGCCACCGGCGCAGGCTTCGGCTCAGGACCCTTCGACGTCGCAGCCGCCGTCGCCGCCGTCAGCGCCGCGGCCTCGGATTGCTTGTTCGGCGTCGTCGTCGTCGCGGGCGGCTTCGACGGCAGCGGCGGCGGCGTCGTCGAGTGAGTCGTCGAGTGAGTCGTCGTCGGAGTCGCGGGCGCCGTCGTCGGCACGACCTGGCCGCCCACGACGTTCACCGATCCCAACATCTGCGTCTTCGGCCCAGCAGGCGCCGCGGTCGGCGGCGTCGTCGCTGCGGTCGGCGGCGTCGTCGTTGGAGCCTGCGTCGTCGACGACGCCTTCATCGCCGCCGGCCCCGGCACGGCTTGCGTGACGGCGGCGGCCACGCCCATGGCGGCGAGGTTGGGGATCGGGAAGGTGCCCGTCTTGCTCGGGTTGAAGGCGCGGATTTCGTCTGCGCGCTTCTTGTTGCCGGCGCGCTCGTAGAAGTCGGCGGCGCGGTCCATCTGCCCCTTCTTTTCGAGGACGAGGCCCATGTAGCTGGCGGCGCGCGGGTGGTCAGGGTTGAGCTCGAGCACGCGCTCGAGCTCGGTGTGCGCGTCTTCGAGCTTGGCCTGCTTCAGGTAAACCATGGCGAGGTTCAGGCGCAGCGAGGGCTCGATCGGGTTTTGGTAGACGAGGTCGTTGAAGATCTGCTTGGCGCGGTCGAGGTGACCGAGGCGAAACAGCGAGAGACCCAACAGGTTCAGCGCCTGCTCGTTGTTGCCGTTGATGACGAGCGCGCGCTCGAAATGCACGCGGGCCTCGTCGACGCGGCCGGCCTGCAGGTGCTCCGAGCCCTCGGTGAGGAGGTAGTAGAACTCCTCTTCCTTCGACTTGTCGGTGTTCGTGTCGGCCATCTCGCGCGCCTCTTCTCTCGTCTCGTCTTGAACCGGCGGCAGCCTAGATCACGCCCAGCGGCTGGGTCGAAAAACGCGCCGGCCTGCCGTCTCGACGACAAACCACATCAACCTACAAACCTGACACACGGTCCACACACGAAAGCGACCTCGTCACCAGGCCGAACCGGGTCCGCGGAGGCGGCGTAGTCAGGTCATGGACGCCAAAACCTCAGCCGGTCGCATCGCCAAGCACCTCGACAATTCACAAGCGCTGAATGTCGATGACATCAATTGGGACGACGTGAAGAACCATCCTCTTCGTGATGATGAAATCTTCATTTTGACGTACTTCATGGATGTCGAATCGAACACCATCATCTACCTGAAAGAGCTGCTGTCGACCCCGGCAGCCTTCGATCCGCAGATTCAAGCTTTTCTGTGCACATGGGTTTATGAAGAATACTTCCATGGCAGCGCCATCCGCCGCTTCCTCACCTCCTACGGTGTCGACCTCAGCGACAAGCGCGTCGCCGACGTTCAAGAGTCGAAGTCGCTGTGGCACCACATTCGCCTGGCCGGCCAGACCTTGATTTCGAAGGCCTTTGGCCGGCACTTCATTGGTGTACACATGGCCTGGGGTGCCGCCAACGAACTGCTCACTGTCGAGGGTTACGCTCGCATCATTCAGAAGACAGAGCACCCCATTCTGAGCGAGATCCTCTCTCGTATCATGAAAGACGAGCGTCGCCACTTCGCTTTCTACTACGGTGAGGCGCAGAACCGGCTGGCCGAGCCCACCGCCCGCTGGCTCACGTCCACGCTGATCCGCCGCTTCTTCGAGCCGGTCGGCGCCGACATTCGCGATCTCGAGTCGGTCGATCGCATTGGCATGACGCTGTTCAACGACGAGTCGGGCCTCGAGATCATCCGCCGCTGCGACCAGAAGATCGGCCAGCTGCCCGGTCTCGAGGGATTCCACGCCTTCGAAGACGTGGTGCACCGCACGGCCGCCCGTTGGGGCGACGGCACACCGGCGCCCAAGCCGCTGCTGCGCGCCGCC
>JANNAY010000659.1:0-1551 GCA_031384945.1 Deltaproteobacteria bacterium | reverse complement strand
GCTTGTTTGTTTAGATAATGCTGAGCGCAGAGATTTCGGCATTTTGTTAGCCCTCCCCTTGTCCCAGCGGCTCGAGCAGCAGGTAGGGGCCCAGATGGCGCAAGAGCGGAGCAGCCTCGGTCACGTCGTCACAGCCTACGCTGACGACGTCATCCCGCGCTCATCCGAGACACGACCGCTTGTTCGCCGTCAGAACGCACAGACGAGGACGACGAAGGCCCACACGGCAGCGGGCTAGTCGCGCGGCCACGTCGACAAGAACGACGGGATGCCCATGCCGCGGGCCCACGTCTCGTCCTCTTTCTGCAGCTGCTCGAGCGTTTCGCGGCCTTCGGCGAAGCGGCCGAGCTCCGCGAGCGAGAGCGCGGCGAAGTAGCGGGCGCTGAGGTCGAGCTTCTGCGGGTGGCGCTTGTTGCGCTCGGCCCAGGCGCGGCAGCGGGTGACGGCGTCGGCGTAGACGCGGCCCTGGTAGACGACGCTGCAGCGGCGGAAGTCCATCATCGGCATCTGCGCGTCGTAGGCGGTGGTGCCCGGCTTGAGCTTCGCTTCGTCGTCGTCGACCTCTTTCAAGCGCCTGGCCGCGTCGGCGTTGGCGTCGGCGAGGCGACGGCGGTCTTCAATCAGGTTGCGCAGCTGCAGCTCGATGCTGCCGGCCGTCGACGATCCGGGGAACTCGTTCAAGTGACGCTCACCGGCGGCGAGGGCGAGGTCGACCTCTTTCAGCATCTGGTGAGAAAGAACGATGTACATCGACGCGTACTCTTGGACGTTGTAGTTCTCGGTCTTCGGCAATTTCATCTGGTAGATCGTGGTGGCGAAGCCGAGCAGCGCGCGGTAGCGAAAGCCCGACATCAGGCCGCCAAAGGCCTGCATCACGGCCATCTGCCGCTCCATCACGGGCTTGGTGTCGTCGCGCACGAGCTCCATCACCGCGCGCAGCTTCTGGTCGGCGGCGAGGTCAGCGTTCTTTCGGTAGCGGTTGAGGCGCAGCTCGAGGGCCTTGAGCGCATCGAGGGCATAGGTGAATTCAGGATCGGCCGCGACCGACTCTTTGAGATACGCAATTCGCTCGACTTCAGACGACGTGCCGAGGCTGAGCGAGTAGGCCTGATACGCCTCTACCTGCTTCTGCGGCGCCGCCTTCTTGTTCGGCCGCGGCTTCGTTGCAGCCTTGTTCAGCAGCTTCGCCACGATTTGGTCTTGCAGCGAGAACACGTCTTCGAGGGCGCCGGTGACCTTGGCGGTGTCGCTGACGACGCCTGTCTCGACGTCGACGAAGCGGGCGGTGATGCGCAGCTCTTTGCCCTGCTGCTGAAAGCCGCCGAGCACCACGGTGCCGGCGCCGACGAGCTTGCCGGCCCGCGCCGCCAAACCATCGTCTGAGGTCTGCTCTTCTTGCAGCATCACCTCGGCCATCGCCTTGTCGATCTGGTCGCGCTCGACGACGACGCGGCCGCCGTCTTTGGCGAGGTCGGCCAGCAGCGTCTCGGCGATGCCGAGCTTCAGCCAGTCGAGGTCGCGCGATCCGCCGAGGTTCTTGAACGGCATGAC
>JANNAY010000630.1:0-3483 GCA_031384945.1 Deltaproteobacteria bacterium | reverse complement strand
CGCACAGCCTCATACAGCGGGTGCGCGCTCCAAATAAAGTTGACCTTGTCCCCTTGTCGACGTCGAGACACCGTCGGTGTGTGACGGACCGTCCCAAATCGCTCATGGGCCTCTTCACGACGCCACCGGCGAAGTCTGCGCCGGCGTCGACGTCGGCGCGGGTGACGACGAAGAAGGCGGTCGAGGCGCCGACTTCGGCGTGGACCGTCACCCGCCTGACCCTGCTGATGAAGGGCAAGCTCGAAGAATTGGCCGACGTCGTCGTCGAAGGCGAAGTCAGCGGCTTGAAGGTCGCCTCAGGCGGGCATTGGTACTTCGATCTGAAAGATCGCAACTCGAAGGTGCCTGTCGTCGTCTTCTTCAAAGACACGCGGCGATCGCCGTCGATGCCGAAAGACGGCGAATCTGTCGTCGTCACCGGCACCGCGAGCTTTCACCCTGGCTTCGGCAAGGCGCAGCTGCTCGGCAGGCTCGTCGTGCCCAGGGGCGTCGATGGCGCATCGGCGCAGAAGCTCGAGGCGTTGAAAGAGAAGCTGTCGCAAGAAGGACTCTTCGACGTCGCCCGCAAGCGCGCCCTGCCGTTGCTGCCGACGACGGTGGGCGTGGTGACGTCATTGAACGGCGCTGCGCTGCGCGACGTGCTCACCGTGATCCACGCGCGGGCGCCTTCCACGTCGGTGCTGGTGGCGCCAACGAAGGTGCAAGGCGACGGCGCCGCTGCCGACGTCGCCGCCGCCATCCGCGCCGTCGACAAGGCCGGCGTGTGCGACGTCGTGCTCGTCGTCAGAGGCGGCGGCGCCCGCGAAGACCTGCACGCCTTCAACACCGAGCCCGTCGTCAGGGCCATCGTCGGCTGCAGCGTCCCCGTCGTCGCCGGCGTCGGCCACGAGATCGACGTCACCCTCGCCGACCTCGCTGCCGACGTCAGAGCGGCGACGCCGAGCCAGGCCGCTGAGCTGGCCGTGCCGCGCCACGATGATTTGTTGCGGCGCCTGACGTCGTACGAGAACCGCCTGCGCGCCCAGTCCGCCGCCGTCGTCGACAAAGAGCGACGCAAGCTGCACCGGCTCGAGCGCCGTTTGCCGTCGCCGGCGGCATTGGTGCAGCAGCGGCGCGCGCGCCTGCTGAAGCTCGATGTGCGGCTGTCGACGTCGTCACCGCAGGCGACGCTGACGGCGCGGGCCAAGAAGATCGACGAGCTGGGCCGGCGTCTGGCGCGCCACGATCCGCGCGCCGACGTCAAAGAAGCCGAAGCCTCTGTCGACGCCCTCGCCGGCCGCCTCGACGACGCCGTCAGGGCCGCTTTTGACGAGGCGTCGTTTCGCTTGCAGCGCGGGCTCGAGCAGCTCGATGCGCTGTCGCCGACGGCGGTGCTGCGGCGCGGCTGGGCCCTCGTTACCGTCGGCGACGATCCGACCCGCATCGCCCGCGGCCGAGACCTCGTCGCTGGCGCGAAGCTGCGCGTGCGCGTCGACGGCGGCGACGCCCGCGTCACCGTCGACGACGATCAGACGAAGACATGAGCGTCGTCGTCGTGGGCGGACCGACGGCCGCCGGCAAATCCGCCGTCGCCCTCGACGTCGCCGAACGCGTCGGCGGCGAGATCGTCTGCGCCGACTCGCGCCAGATCTACGCCGGCTTTCCCATCGCCGCCGCGTCGCCCACCGACGACGAGCGGGCCCGCGTGCCGCACCACCTCTACGGCGTCGTCGACGCGGCAAAGGCGGCGTGGTCCGTCGCCGACTACGTCAGCGCCGCCAACGCCGTGGTCGACGACATCGTCGGCCGCGGCAAGGTCGCCGTCGTCGTCGGGGGCAGCGGCTTGTACCTGCGCAGCCTGCGGCTCGGCCTCGACGAGGGACTGCCCACCGATCCCGCGGTGCGGGCGCAGCTCGACCTCGATCTGCGACGCGATGGACTGGCGGCGCTGGTGGCCCGGCTGCGCGCCCTCGATGCATCCGGCGGCGACGTCGACGTCGACGTGATGAACCCGGTGCGCGTGGTGCGCGCGCTCGAGATCGCGCTGCTGGGCGGCGACCTCACCCGTCGCTCGATCGCGGCGCTGTTGGCCCGCGCGCCCCTGCCCCGCTTCGCTGCCGCCCGCTTCGTGATCGTCGATCGCACCGATCTGCCCGAGCGCATCGAGCGCCGCACGCGCGCGATGTTCGACGCTGGCGTCTTTCACGAGGCCTCGGCCTTTGCCGCCGTCGTCGGCGATGCCCACCCGCTGCTCGGCACCATGGGACTCGCCGAGGCGCGGGCCGTGTCGCTCAATTCGATGCTCTATGAAACGGCGATCGAGCGGGCCTGCGCGCGCACCCGCCAGTACGCGCGGCGGCAGCGCACCTGGTTTCGCAAAGAGCCGTGGTGGACGCCGTTCACCAGCGTCGACGACGTCGTCAGCGGGCTGGTCAGCTCGATCGCTTCGCGCTGAGGGCCGCGCCCAACGCCGCAAGCAAAGTCGGGATCAAAAAGACCAGAACGAAGGCGAGCCGCTCGCGCGACGTTGGCGTGAGAAACAACAGGGCGCCGGTCTTCTGCCGCGGGCGCACGGCGATGGCGCTGTCGTCGTCGACGAGCCACTGCACGATGTTTAAGGCGAGGTCGCGGTTGGCGCCGAGTCCGATGCCGGCGTTGCTGACGAAGGTGCCGTCGCCGGCGACGACGGCGCGGCCGACGCCCTTGCCTGCGCCCGGCCCGCGCGCCGTCATCACGATCGACAGCGGCCCCGTGCTGATGACGCCACCGGCCGCCACGAGCTTCGCTTCGGCGCTTGTCGAAACGAGCGGCACGACCTCGACGTCGTCGCTGCCGGGCAGGCTGGCCACCGCTGTGGCGTGGGGAAAGTGCGTCAACGCCCCGTTGAGCGGGCGCGTGATCACGTTTTGTTGGGTGCCGCTGCCGACGATGGTGTCGGCGCCGCCGGCTGCTGCGGCAAAGGCGCTGTCGTCGACGATAACGCCGGGCAGCGGCTGCAGCATGAAGCGCCCAGCCACGTCGCTCTGCAACGAATCTTTCTGCGCATCGTTCTGGCCCTCTTTCTGGCCCTCTTTCTGGGCGTCGTCGGGCTCGCTCAAGACGAGCACCGCGCTGCCGTCGTCGACGAACCGCAAGATGAGCGCGTGCTCGCGGTCGCTGCGCGGCGTCTTGGCCAACGGCACGATCATGGCGCGGCCCTGCGGCAGCAGCTTCTCGGCGTCGTCGGCGCCGAAGGGAAACGGCACGAGCTCGATGCCCCGCGCCAGCAACGTCGCCTTCCACTGCGACAAGCCGAAGGCGCCGGCGTCGTTGACGTCGCCTTCGCCGTGTCCATCGACGATCCACACCGTGGTGCGAGCCTTCTTTGACGACGCACGGCGCAGGGCGTTGGTCAGCTGCTCTTCTTGATTCGGCAGGCCGGCGTCGAAGCGCAGGCGGACGGGCGTGACCTCGCCGTCTGTGGCGCCTGCGACGACGACGACGTTGGCGCCGCCGAGGGGCAAG
>JANNAY010000629.1:0-4639 GCA_031384945.1 Deltaproteobacteria bacterium | reverse complement strand
TGATGAGCGCGTCGAGAAAGTTGGTGTCGGGGGTGGAGTTCTTGGCCATGTCGGCCCGCCCCTTCTCACCCTGCTTCATCATCGACGGTGCGCCGCGCTCGAAGTCATCTTTGGCGGCCTTGGGCGACCCCGGCGCCTCTTGCTGCGGGGGAGCGCCCGCCGCGCCGATGTTCTTCAAGACGTCGTTGGTCTTGCCGCCGAGCAAACCCGTCTGCGGCAACCCCTGTTGCTTCTGCAGCTCTTTGAGCGCGCCCGCGAGCTGCGACGCCAGGTCTTTCGACGCCGTCGGCGGCGCCTCGAGGCCCTTGCCCTTGAGCTGCGAGACCACGTTCTCAGCGGTCGTCTGCGGCTTCTGCTGCGGCTGCAGCTCAGACGCCCCCCGCTGCTGCGATGGCGGCAACGCGGTCGACGGCGCCGATGACGCCGGCGACGACGGCGGCGCGTGCATCGTGATCGGGCTTTTGCCGGAGATGTTGCTCACACCACCACCATCGCAGCTCAGGCCTTGAAGGGCGAGGTGACCTCAGCCTCGAAACCCGCGGCCCCGGTGGAGCCGTACAACAGACCCGACGCGTCATCGAGGCGCAGCGAGAGCACCTGGGCGAAGCACCAGAGCAGCTTCACGCCGAGCTGCGACTCTTTCTTGATGAGCTCGTTGAAGCGCCCACGCTCCATCACCAGCAGCTTGCCGCGGGTGAGTGCTGTCACCGTCGCCGACCGCGGACGCGAGTTGAACAGCGCCATCTCGCCGAAGTGCTCGCCCGGCAAGAGCGACTTCACCGCGGCGCCGCCGCGCTCGATCTGCATGCGGCCGTCGAGGATGGCGTAGAGGGCGTCGCTGCCTTCGCCTTCTCGCATGACGACCTCGCCTTTTTCGACCTCGACGGCGCGCACGATGCTCAGCACCTTGCACAGCTCACTCATGTCGAGGTGGCGAAAGATCACCACGTGGCGCAGCGTGTCGATCTTGAGGTTGACCTCGGTGGTGCGGCTGCGGTCGCCGACCTCGTCGTGGGACTCGCCTTCGGCGCGCAAGACGATGGCCGAGATGTTGTCGCTGCCGCCGCGGCTGTTGGCGATGTCGATGAGCTGCTGGGGCACGCTCTCTTGGTGCTCGCCGTCGAGCAGGCCGCCGAGCTCGTCGAGCGACTCGACGTACTTCGACAGCCCGTCAGAGCAGAGCAAGAGCGTGTCGCCGGGCAAAATGTCGAAGAGCAGCGTGTCGGCTCTGACGTTCTGCTGGATGCCGACGGCGCGGGTGATGACGTTGCTGTAAGGGCCCTTCTTGGCCTGCTCGGGCGTCGCCAACCCGCGGCGCACGATCTCGTTCACGTAGGTGTGGTCTTCGCTCAGCTGGTAGCTGCGCCCGGCGCGCCGCAGGTAGAGCCGGGTGTCGCCGACGTGGCCCATGATGCCGACGGTCTTGGTGCACAGCACCATCGTCAGCGTCGTGCCCATGCCGGCCTTGCCGTGCTGCGAGGTGGCGACGGCGTAGACCTCGCGCGACGCCAGCTGAATTGCCTCTTCGACGAGCTTGATCAGGCCGTCACGGGCGATGGCGGTGTCGTCGAAGGCGAGGATGCGGGCGCGGTTCTCTTCGAGCCAGCGCTTCACGGTGCGCGCTGCCGTCTCTGAGGCGACCTCGCCAGCGGCGTGGCCGCCCATGCCGTCGCACACCATGTAGAGCTGCAGCTCAGGATCGACGACGACGTAGTCTTCGTTGTGGCCGCGCTTGCGACCCACATCCGTCTTGCCGACCGCGACGACCTTCATGGAGCTTCCGGGCAAAAGGACTGAGCAGACGAAAGCGTCGCAGACGTCGCCGTCGGCCCGCAAGCGCGGCGGGGCACACGTGACGCGTGCGTCATCGTTTGCTGAGGATCTCGCGCACCTTCTCGGCGTCGGGCGCGGCGGGATTGAGCTCGAGGTAGCGGTTGTAGTGCAGACGTGCCTTCGCGTTGTCGCGCAGGCGCGAGAAGCAAATGCCGAGGTTGCGGTGGACGCGCGGGTCGTTGGGCCGCTGCTTCTCGAGGACGACCAGCGTCGTGGCCGCCGCCTTGAAGTCGCCGCGCAGGATGTTCGCCTGCGACTCACGCAGGGCGGCTTCAAAGGCCTCGCCGCCGGGCAAGAGCTGCGTCGTCGGCGGGACGACAGGCGCCACAGTCGCCCAGGCCGCGCGCAGGGCGGCGACAAAGCCGTCGTCGACGGCGCGCCCGCGCCAGACAATCTGCCCGGTGCGATCGATCACAAAGGTGGTGAAGGTGCCGATGCCGGTGCGCCGCACGATCAAGCTGCCATCTGTGTCGAAGCGCAGGTTGTCGTCGACGAAGTTGTGGGCGGCGAAGTCGCGGGTGGTGGCTTGCTCGCTGCCGTAGGCGACGTTGATGACGCGGGCGCCGGCGGGCAGCTCGCGCGCGCCAGCGATGCTGCGCCAGGCGGCGAACGTCGGCAGGCAGTCGGCGCAGTTCTCGAGCCACACATTCACGATCGCCGGGCCGGGCAGGTCGGTCTGGTGGGGCGACGGCGGCTGCGTCGGGGTCGGGGTCGGCGGCTGCTGCGTCGGCTGCGTCGGCGCGGGGGTCGGCTGCGTCGGCGCGGGGGTCGGCTGCGTCGGCGGTGTCGGCGGCGCCGGCGGCGGAATGAAGACGGGGGCGACAGCAACGGCGGCGACGGGCGGGGCAGGGGCGAGGACGAAGTAGAAGACGGCGCCAGCGACGGCACAGACGGCGACGCAGGCGACGACGAAGACGGCCGCGGCTTTGCTGCGTTCTTGCTCGACGGGCTCGATGAGCGTGACGCGGGTGCCAAGGGGCTCGAGGACGCGGCGGGGGTCGGCGCCTGGTCCGTACAGCACGGCGGCGACGCGGACCGCGGCGGGCAGGTCGCGCTGGTGCAGCACCTGGTGCATCGCCTGCTGCACCTCGACGCGCAGGTGGTCGACGTCGACGCCGCCGGCAGCGACGACGGCGGCGGCGACGCGGGCGCGGCGGTCGCGGGGGTCGGCGAAGTCGGGGTCGACGCGGCAGGCTTCGTCGAGGGCCCAGAGCACGGCCTCACCTGGTCCGGTGGCGGTGGCGAGGCGGGTGGCGCCGTCGATGAGGGCTTTGGCCTCATTGCGACGGATGTTCTCGAGAGCGTCTTCGACGGCGGCGTCGTCGCTGTCGGCGAAGACGTGGGCGACGTCGCCGCTGCGAAACGGCTGCAGCGCCTTCATCAACACGGTGGGCGCCGGGGCGCTGCCCTCGCGCAGCCGCGCGACGATGTGCTCGAGCACCCACGGCGCGCCAGGTGCTGTCTCGTGCACGAGGCGGCTCGGACGCAGCGCGAACACCACCTCGGCGACGCGCAGCAGGCCGACGTTGTCGACGACGACGCCGGCCTCGTTGGCGCCGACGACGATGTCGCCAGCGTTGTGGGCGGCGGGGACGCGCGCGGCGGCGGGCCGTCGCTTTTGAATGTTGTCGAGGCTGCCGAGCAGCCGACAGAACAGCTCGATGCGCACGCTGATCGGGAGGGGACGCTCGCAAAACTGCTGAAGCGTGGTCATGACGGCCGTCCCGACGGCCCGCGTTGCAAGCGACGGCCTGGCACGGAGCGAGGCTTTGGGAGCGACGTAGGCATCGGGACCTGGCCGTCATTTCTCGTGGTCATGCACGACGGTAGCCCGGACGACGTCGACAGCGCCGGCAGCGTCTCAGCGGTGGATCACGGCGCTCAGGATGCGGCGCTCACACGCTCACCTACACGCAGCGCAGCCGACGTCATGATGTCGAGGTTGCCAGCCCAGGTCGGCAGGTAGTGTCCGGCGCCTTCGACCTCGAGAAAGACGCTGACCTTGGTGCCTTTGACGGCGGTCTCGCCGGGCGGCGCGAACGACACGTCGTCGTACACCGGCGCCTTCACCAGCCGGTAGCCGGGCACGTAGCGGGCGACCTCAGCGACGATGTCTTCGATCGACTTGGTGATCGCGGCGGCGTCGGCCACGCCGTCGACGAAGCACAAGACGGTGTCGCGCATGATGACCGGCGGCTCGGCGGGGTTGAGCACGATGATGGCCTTGCCGCGCTCGGCGCCGCCGACCAACGACAGCGCCCGCGACGTCGTTTCGGTGAACTCGTCGATGTTGGCGCGGGTGCCAGGTCCAGCGCTCTTGCTGGCGATCGACGCCACGATCTCGGCGTAGCGGACGCGTCCGCCTGCCTGAAGAAGCGCCGCGCGCTTGACGGCGAAGACGATGGGGATGGTCGCCTGTCCACCGCAGGTCACCATGTTGAGGTTGGGCGCGGCCTGCAGCGACGCGAGGTTGACGACGGGGACGACGTAGGGGCCGACGGCAGCGGGCGTGAGATCGACCACGCGCTTCTTGCGCTCGGCGAGAATTTTCGCGTGGTGCAGATGGGCCTTCGCCGACGTCGCGTCGAAGACGACGTCGATGTCGTCGAAGCCTTGGTAGGCGACGAGGCCGTCGATGCCGTCGTGGGTGACGTCGACGCCGAGGGCGCGGGCGCGGGCGAGGCCGTCGCTGTCTTTGTCGATGCCCACCAGCAGCGCCGGCTCGAGCACCTCTGAGGTCTTCAGCAGCTTGATGACGAGGTCGGTGCCGATGTTGCCCGAGCCGATGACCGCTGCTTTTTTCTTC
>JANNAY010000619.1:0-6773 GCA_031384945.1 Deltaproteobacteria bacterium | reverse complement strand
GGCGACTTCGCCGTCGTCGGCGCCCGCCGCGGCAGCCAGGTGCTGCCGTTTCCCGTCGACGTGCCCGCCGGCCGCTCTGGCGACTGCGGCGACCTCACCGGCAACGACAACACCGTCATCGTCGACGTGCGCTTCGCGCCGGTGAACATCGGCGCGTCGACGGCGACCGTCACCATCCTCACCGACGGCGCAGAGGGCGCCACCATCGACATCACCCTGCTCGGACAAGGCGCCGACACCGGCATCCTCACCGACCCCGCCGTCGTCCGCTTCGCCGACGTCGCCGAGGGCGACAGCGCCACCGAGGTCATCCGCGTCGCCAACACCGGCACCGCCGAGGCCAGCGTCAGCGACAGCTGCCTCGACGTCGAAGGCGACGGCGTCTGCGACGCCCTCTGCACCAACGACACCGACGACACTGCCGTCGGCGGCACCCTGCGCTGCGAGGTCAAGAAAGACGGCGGCGCTCACGAGGGCAAGGGCTTCGTGCTCAAAGCCTCTGACGCCCGCGCCGGCGGCGACGACGAACGCACCATCGAGATCCACTGGTCGCCGACCGCCACCGATCCGGCGATCCCGACGTCGACGGTGTTGCTGTTGAAGTCCAACATCGAAGGCAACCGCGTCTTCGAGGTCGGCGTCGTCGGCGCCAACGCTGGCGTCCTCGATGTCAGCAGCGCGACGACGTGCGGCGCCAACCAGTGCCTGCAGGCGGCCGGCGACGCCGCCGACGTCACCACCTGGACGGGCAGCATCACCCTCGACCTCGAGAACACCGGCGCCGCCTCGTTGACCATCAGCGACGTCAGCATCGAAGCCGGCACGTCGGCGACCATCGTTGACGACTGGACCATCAGCGCGCCGGGTTCGACGACGCTGGCGCCGGGGGCGACCACGACGTTGACCCTCGACTACGCCAACCTCGACTGCAGAAACGATCCCTGCGTCGCCGAAGACTTCTCCGGCGCCGACGGCATCAACCTGATCCTCACGCACAACGGCGCGTTGGGTCAGAGCCTCGCGAGCATCTCCGTCGTCCCGCCGCAGTGACGCGCGCGGCTTCGGCCGACTGCCAGCGGGCCTCCGGCCCGAAGCCGGCCGGAGGCCTGCCTCCACTGCTGCTGCTGCTGCTGGGTGTTGTCTCTGTCGGTGCGGCGGCCATCCTGGTGCGGCTCGCCGGCGCGCACCCGCTGACAGCGTCGTTCTTGCGCCTCGCCGTCGGCGCCGTCGTCCTCGTCGCCGCCGTCGCGGTCCGCGGCAGACGTGGCGACCTCGTCAAACGCGCCCCCTGGCCACAAGGACCCGAGCTGCGCCGCGCCATCGTCGCCGGCGTCTTGCTCGCCGCCCACTTCGCTTTGTGGATCGGGTCGCTGTCGTTCACGACGGTGACGGCGAGCGTGGTGCTCGTGTGCCTGCAGCCCGTGTTCGTCGCCGTCCTTGCCCGCGTCGTCCTCGGCGAGGCCGTCAGCGTCAGCGTGGGCGTTGGTATCGTCGTCGCGTTCGTCGGCGGCGTCGTCATCGCCAGCGACGGCGGCGACAGCGGCGGCTCCTCGTTCTTCGGCAACGCCCTCGCCCTCGGCGGCGCGGTCGCCATCGCCGTTTACGTGCTCGTGCTGCGCGCACAAAAAGGCGACGTGCTGTCGACGTCGGCGGTGGTGACGACGACGGCGGCGCTGACGACGCTGCCGTTGGCGTTGTTGGCGCAGGCGCCGCTGCTGCCGTCGTCGACGTCGCAGGCGGGCTGGCTCTTGCTGCTGGCGCTCGGACCGCAAGTGCTCGGCCACACGGCGCTCAACGCTGCGCTCAAGCGGTTGCCCGCCGCCGTCGTCAGCGGATCAATCCTCGGCGAGCCCATCATCGCGAGCGCGTTGGCCGTGGTGTTTCTTGATGAAAAACCAGGATGGCGCACGGCCGTCGGCGCGGCCGTCACGCTGGTCGGTCTCGTGCTGCTGCTCAGGAAGAAGTGATCGAGTCGTCGACGTCGATGCCGATGGGGCAGTGGTCGCTGCCCATCACGTCTTTCAAGATGAAGCCCGCGCGCAAGAACGGCAGCACACCCTCGCTGGCGAGCACGAGGTCGATGCGCCAGCCGATGTTCTTCGCCCGCACATTGAAGCGCTGCGACCACCACGAGTAGTGGCCCTCGCCCTTCTCGAAGTGGCGAAAGGTGTCGATCCACCCCGACGTGAGCCAGCGGTCGAGCTCTTCGCGCTCGACGGCGGTGAAGCCCGACGTCTTCGCGTTGGTCTTCGGCCGCGCCAGGTCGATCTCTTTGTGGGCGGTGTTGAAGTCACCCATGACGACGATCTTCGCGCCGCGACGACGGTCGGCGTCGAGCAGGTCGTAGACCTTTTTGTAGAAGTCGAGCTTGTAGGGGATGCGCGAGTTGTCGCGCTCTTTGCCGTTGCCGTTGGGAAAGTAGCCGTTGACGACGACGAGGTCGCCGAAGCGCGCGTGTTGAAAGCGCCCCTCGACGTCGAATTCAGCGACGCCCAACGTGGTCACGAGCTCGTCGGGCTTCTGCCTGGTGATGAGTCCGACGCCGCTGTAGCCGCCGCGGTCGGCAGCCGAGACGTTCACATGCCAACCGTGCGATTCGAGCAGCGCCACTTCGGCCTCGAGCTGCTCACGCGTGGCCCGCACTTCTTGCAGTCCGACGACGTCAGCGCCGCTGCCGTTGAGCCACTCGAGCAGCCCGGTTCCATTGGCCTTGCTCATCACGGCCCGCATGCCGTTCACGTTCCAGCTGAGGATGCGCATGCCGCGCAGTCGCCGCAGTCGTCGTCGTCGTCAACGGGTGTAGGCCCAGCGCATCGGGTGATCGTCCCATCGGTCAGGGTGATCAGACAGGTTGAAAAGTTGGAGGCGCGGATCTGCGGGTGGTAGCCATGTGTCTCCTCGTGGAGCCAACCAGCTCCGTCGAGGACCGGAGGTGGCCATGTCTGAAGCCGGCGAACGCTGTCCAGCTTGCAACGCGAATGTCGGCGACGCGGGCGTCGCCCCCGGCGGCTCGTTGCGCTGCGATCGTTGCGGCACGCGCTTTCCGAAGGCCAAGGCGCGCCCCGCTGCTGGTGGGGCCACCGGCGGACGCGACGAAGAAGGCCTCGGCATCCATCCCGCGTTGGCGAAGAAGTACACGGCGGCGTTGCCGCAGGCGCCGAAGCCGCAGGTCGAGACGCGCGTCGTGCACGGCGGCGTCCCCTCCGGCGAAGGCGCCGTCGACAGCGCCTTCAAGGATGAGGGCACGGCGCCAGCGCGGCCCGCGGCGCGCAATTCGATGCCGGCGCCGCCGCCGTTCGTGAAGCCCGTAACGGCGTCAGAGCCGCTGCCGGTCATCCCCGGCTTTCACGTGATGGAGCTGATCGGCAAAGGGGCGATGGGCCGCGTCTACCGCGCCAAGCACCTGCAGAGCGGCCGCTTCGCCGCTGTCAAAACCCTCGCGCCCGAGCTCGCCACCCGCCCCGACTTCATCGCCCGCTTCGAGCGCGAGGGCGCGGCCATGCGCGCGATTCGCCATCCCGGCGTCGTTCAAGTGTGGGATCAAGGCAAGGCCGGCGCCGATGTTTATTACATCGCGATGGAGTTCATTGAAGGCCACCCGCTGCGCAAGTTTCTCGAGAAAGGCCCCCTGACCGCGGCCTTTGCCCTGCGCTACACCCGCCTGATTTTGCAGGCCCTCGCCGCCGCCCACACGCCGGGGGTGATTCACCGCGACTTGAAGCCCGAGAACATCCTCATGCAGGGCCCGCCGGGGATGGAGAAGCCGGTGCTGGTCGACTTCGGCCTCGCGGGCATCATGGAAGAAGAGAATGATCCGCATCCCAATTTGACGAAGAGCCGCATGACCATGGGCACCGTCAATTATATGGCCCCCGAGCAGCGCACCGACGCCAAGCGCGTCGACCAGCGCGCCGACCTCTACGCCGCCGGCGTCATCCTCTACGAGCTGCTCACCGGCGACCTGCCGCTGGGCCGCTTCGCGCTGCCGACCGAGAAGGGCCTCAACGTCCCCGCCAGCGTCGACCGCCTCATCATCAAGGCCCTGGCGCGCAACGCCGAAGAGCGCTTTCAGAACGCCCGCGAATTCGACGTCGCCATCGCCGCCATCGAAGTCGAAATCAGACCCGCCAAAGCAGCCGCCGACGACGTGGCCGACCGCGACACCGTCAGCCCCAACGACACCCTGCCCGGCGTTCCCAATGGACGCGCGCCACCCCTGCGCCGCGAGAGCTCCGAACCCGGGCTGCCGTCGCTGACGCCGTCGTTGACGCCGTCGATGCTGTCGTCGGCGGGTACGGCGGTCGAGTCGTTCGCGCAGCCGGCGTGGGCGACGATGCTGCCGGCGGTGCAGATGAAGACCATCGGCGGCGCAGTCGCCCTCTTCGTCGGCACGCTGGTTGGGCTGCTGCTGCTGCGCGGCTTCTGACCTCGAGAGCTCTGACCTGAAGCCCTCACCTGAAAAAGCAAAGAGCCCGCTGCGTTCAACAGCGGGCTCTTCTGCGTTCTGGTGCCGGAGGCGGGAATCGAACCCGCACACTCTTGCGAATACCGGATTTTGAGTCCGGCGCGTCTACCAATTCCACCACTCCGGCATCGTTGCGTGACGACGCCAATACGCCATCGATTCTCGTTGCTGTCAACACTTCACGGACGGCGGCGGCCAGAGCGCAAGTCCCAGGCGAGGGCGGCGACGCAGGCGGCGTGGTGGCGCGCGACATCGCTGTCGACGCGGGTGACGAGGCCACCGTCTGCTTGCTGCAGCTCGCCGAGGCGCGACCACAGGCGTGCGTCGTCGGGCGGTGTGCGTTGGCAGAGGCCGCACAAGAGCAGCAAGGCCACGCTGTCGCCGCAGTCGACGTTGACGGAGGCAGCGGCGTCGCCGGCGTGGCGGGGGGCATCGACGGGCGATCGTCCGTAGCCACCGTCGAACAAGACGACGTGGCTGAAGTAGGCGAAGTCGAAGAAGCGCTCCGTCGGCGGCGGTGCGTCGAGGGCGAAATCTTTGGCGAGACCGGCGCGCCACAGCCAGTAGCGCGCCGTCGAGCGCCACGGTTCGTCGACGGGAAAGCCTGCACCGCGTTGGTGGAGCGCGATGCAGGTGCGCAGCCGATCGACCCTCGCGGCGTCGACGTCGAAGTCTTCGAAGACGGCGCAGAGGACGCACAGGGTCGTCAGGTGCTGCGCGGCGAACGGCGTCTGCGCCAGGGCGATGACGTCGTCGACAGAGCGGGCGACGAAGTCTTTGCCTTCGCCGCGCTCGGCGACGCTGGCGATGAGCAAGCGATCGGCGAGGGCCAACAGCGTCAAAGGGGGCCGCGCTGCGAGCCAGCGCTCGAGGGCATTCGGATCGAACCCGTGGGTCACGACGACGTCAGCCGCCGCACTTCTTCAGGTAGAGCGACTCGGCCTTGCCCTTCCACACGCTCTCGGACGGCGCGCGGTCGGCGACTTTGTCGAGCAGCTTGCAGGCGGTCTCGTCGTCTTTGCTGCGGAAGGCGTCGATGGCGCGCTCAAACTGATCTTTGGCGTCGGCGTCGCTCATGCCCTTCTTGGGCTTCGACGTCGGCGGCTTCGGCTGCGGCTTCGGGGTCGGCGGCTTCGGCTTCGCCGTCTCCACCGGCGGCGGCGGCGGCGGCTTCACCGTCTCCACCGGCGGCTTCACCGTCTCGACCGGCGTCGGCGGAGCCTGCTGCGGCGTCGTCGGCGGCGGCGCTGGTGGCGTCGGCGGGTTCTGCTGGGCCTTGACGGCGGTGTCGAGCTTGAGCTCGGCGTCGCGCTTGTACGTCGTCGACATGACGTCGTTGGGCTTCACCTGCAGGGCGGCTGTGGCGTAGTCGCGGACCGAGACCCAGTCTTGCCGCGCGTAGGCGTCTTGCGCGCGGCGGATGGCGGTCGCGTATTCGGCTTCGCGTTCGGCGTTGATGGCGGCCAGGGCGTCGTTGCTCTTCTTGCCGTCGTCTTTGAAAAAGATCGCCCACAAGCCCAGGGCGAGGGCGCCGACGACGACGACGACGCCGGCGGACAACAAGACGGAGGTGACGAAGCTGCCGCGGCGTCCGGAGACGCTCTGGTTCTCGCTGAAGTCTTGCCCCTGCTGCGACATCTGCGACATCTGCGACATCTGCGAGTCGTCGAACGGCGGGGCCTGCGCCGTTCCTTGCGGCACGCGCGGCGGCGGCTGAAAGGGCACGGCAGGAGCCGGGTTGCGCGTCGGACGGCGCGGCATCTGGTCGGTGCCGGGGTTCGCCTGCTGCTGTTCGCGGGCCTCGCGTCCGGCGCCGCCCTGCAGCGCCTGATCGGTGGCGACCACCGCCGACAGCGGCATGTTGGTGAACGTTTCGTTCCACAGCTTGTCGGGAGACTTCTTCTGCTGCGCCTCGCGCTGGATCTGTTCGGCGACGGCGCGGGCGTCGGCGGTCTTGAGCGCGCGGGTTTTGGCGACGAAGCCATCGTCGAAGCCCTCTTCGCCGAAGCGCAACTTTTGCGAGAGCTCTTTGGCGAGCTCGTCGGCGGCGGCGACGACGCGGGCCTGGGCTTCGTCGCGGGTCTGATCGGGCGGCGGCGCTGCTTTGCCGGCTTCGGCGAACTGCAACAGCGACGAGCCGATCTCGACGGTGTCGCCGTGGCGCAGCTCGAGCTCGCCGGCGCGCTTGCCGTTGACCTTGGTGCCGTTGCCGCTGCCGAGGTCGACGAGGCGCACGCGGCCGCGCTCGACGTCGAGGCGCAGGTGCTTGCGGCTGGCGGCGATGTCTTTGAGGACGAGCTGGTTCTCG
>JANNAY010000579.1:0-5008 GCA_031384945.1 Deltaproteobacteria bacterium | reverse complement strand
CCCCCTCGACGCCGACAGCGACGACGATGGCTTGTGCGACGGTCCGAACTCGGTGGCGCTGGTGTGCCTCGGCGGCGAGAACAACGACGGTGGACCACGGCGCAGCGACGAGACCGATCCGTTGAACCCCGACAGCGACGGCGACGGCTTGTGCGACGGACCGAACGCGGTCGACGGCGTCTGCGGCGGCGGCGAAGACAAAGACGGCGGCGGCGTCGACGACGTCACCGAGACCAACCCGCTGGTGGCCGACACCGACTTCGACGGCCTCTGCGACGGCGGCCGCGACGTCAACGACGGCATCTTCGACTGCGTTGGCGGCGAAGACGACAACGAGAACGGCGTTGTCGACGACGGCGAGACCGATCCGCGTCGCGCCGACACCGACGGCGACGGGCTCAGCGACGGCCGCGAAGTCTTGATCGGCGTCTACGCCGGCGACGCCGACGCCGACGACACGCGCGCCGGATCGCAGAGCGATCCCCTCGACAGCGACTCTGACGACGACGGCATCTGCGACGGCGCTGGCACCTTCGGCGCCGGCTTCGACACCTGCGAGGGCGGCGAAGACAAGAACGTCGACGGCGACCGCGACGCCAATGAGACCGACCCCACCGATGCCGACACCGACGGCGACGGCCTCGCTGACGGCGTCGAAGTCGGCATCGGCGCAAACGGCGGCGACTACCCCGGCGGCGACGTCGACTTCAGCCCCGGCGTCGCCGGCAACCAGACGAGCCCGCTCAACGTCGACTCCGACGGCGACGGCGTCTGCGACGGCGACGGCACCGCAGGCGTTGGCTTCGGCAGCTGCAGCGGCGCCGAAGACGCCAACGTCGACGGCGACCTCGACGATGGCGATGGCGAGAGCGACCCCACCGACGTGCCCGGCGCTGGCGAAGGCGAGGGCGAAGGCGAAGAAGGAGAAGGTGAGGGCGAAGGCGAAGGCCCCGACAGCGACGGCGACGGCGTGCCCGACGCGGTCGACGCCAACCCCAACGACGCCGACGCCGACGACGACGGCCTCAACGACGGCGTCGAAGACAGCGACGCTGACGGCAACGTCGACGCGGGCGAGACCGACCCCGAAGACGCCGACAGCGACGGCGACGGCCTGTGCGACGGTCCGCCCGACGCGGCCCTCGTGGCCGTCTGCATCGGCGGCGAAGACAGCGATGGCGACGGCGCGCAAAACGGCGACGAGACCGACGCCGCCGACGCCGACAGCGACGACGACGGCCTGTGCGACGGTCCCGGCTCGGTCGCGGTGCAAGGCGATGCGTGTGAAGGCGGCGAAGACCTCGACGGCGACGGCACCTCAGACGGCGAGACCGACGCCCTCGACCCCGACACCGACGGCGACGGGCTCAGCGACGGCACCGAGGTGCTGACCGGCAGCTACGACGGCGCCGCTGCAGGCACCCCCGTCGACAACGACCCCGACAGAGACGGGCGCCAGACCGATCCGTTGAACCCCGACAGCGACGGCGATGGGCGCTGCGACGGCTCCGGCGATGGCGCGCTCGAGGGTGGCGCGGCGCGCTGCGAAGCTGGCGAAGACATCGACGACGACGGATCCCTCGACGACGGCGAGACCGACCCCACCGATCCTGGATCGACCGCAGAGGCCGAGTGCGCCCCCGGCGACGTCGGCTTCCCCACCTGCAGCGGCGGCTTGAACACCGGCGAAGGCGAAGGCGAGGCCGTCGACGACAACGGCGACGGCAACCTCGAGATCGCCGGCTCGTCCCTCTACAACTGCGGCGCCATGGGTGACGCGCGCGGTGGCTTGCCCTTCTTGTCCCTCATGTCGCTCATGGGCCTGGTGCTGCTGCGCCGTCGTGCCCATGGGCGGCGCCGCTAAGAGACCGAAATGGCTCTGCAATTCGGCGCCGCGCTCATCCTGCGCCGCTCTGATGGCGCGGTGTTGGTCGGCACGCGCACGACCAAGGCGCGCTCGTGGCCGGGCACGATGGCGTTTCCGGGCGGCGGCATCGACGACGACGACGACGAGCTTCCGCTGTTCACGCGCACCCCAGGCGCTGAAGGCAAGCAGCGGGCAGCAGCGCTGCGCGAGTCCCTCGAAGAAGCTGGCGTCGTCCGCATCGTCGACGAACGCGGCAGCGTCGAGGGCAGCGTCACCGGCGCAGACGACGTCATCGCCGCAGTCAGAGCGGGCGCGAAGCTGAACGACGCGCTGCGCGCGCGCTCGTTGTTTCTCGACGACCGCGGGCTCGTGTCGCTCGGCTCGTGGCTGACCGCCGAGGGCACCTTCGAGGTCACGCGCTTCTTGCTCGCCAGCGACGAAGTGCGGTGCGTGGCCCCCCTCGTCGACGAGCTAGACAACGTCGCCTGGCGCTCGCCGCAGGCCTGCGTCGACGGCTGGCGCGACGGCAGCGTGTTCTTGCTGCCGCCCATTCGCGTCGTGTTGCACAGGCTCGCCGCCTTTGAGCGCAGCGACGACGTCACGGCGCTGGCGACGGCGCTGGCGCAGAAGCCGACCGAGCCCGAGCGACGCCGCCGCGACCTCGTCAACGGCGTCGTCGTCGTCGACACGCGCACGCCGACGCTGTGGCCGGCGACCCACACCAACTGCGTGGTGCTCGGCACCGGCGACGTGCTGCTCGTCGATCCCGCCACGCCGTGGCAAGACGAGCGCGCCCGCTTCGACGATGTGCTGTCGACGATCCTCGAGGGGCGCAAGGTGGGCGGCATCTTCTTGACCCACCACCACGTCGACCACGTGGGCGACGCGGCGCGCTTGCAGAAGAAACACGGCGTGCCGGTGTTCGCGCATGCCGAGACCAAGTCGCGCGTGTTCGACCTCGACGTCAGCGTCGTCGACGACGGCCACGTCTTCGCCCTGCCTGGACCGCCTGGACCGGGGGGCGGCGACCGCGCCTTTCGCTGCGTCTTCACGCCCGGACACGCGCCCGGCCACCTCTGCCTCTTCGACGAAGGCGCGCGCTTGCTCGTCGCTGGCGACATGGTGGCGGGCATCGGCTCGATCTTGATCGACCCGCCCGAGGGACACATGGCGACGTACCTGCGCTCGCTCGAGCGCTTGATCGCCCTCGACCCGCGCGCGCTCATCCCGGCCCACGGACCGCTGCTCGTCGACGCTGTTGGCAAGCTCTCAGAGCAGCACGCCCACCGCTTGAAGCGCGAAGCGATGGTCAAGGCCGCCATCGAAGCCGGCGCCAGCGACGTCGACGCCGTCGTCGAAGCCGTCTACGGCAGCGACACTGCGCCCGCGATGTTTGCCTTTGCGGCCCGCTCAGTCGCCGCCATCGTCGAGAAGCTGCACGAAGACGGCGCGGTCGTCTCCGTCGACGGACGGTGGCAGCGGGCTGCTTGAGGCTGTGCCGGGCGCGTGTCATACGTCTCGCACTCCTGAGGTTGCGCCGATGCTTGCTGCCCTGCTGATCACCGTCTCTCTCGCCGCCCCGACGTCGTTGACCGATCACGGCACGCGCACGCACCGGCCGGCGGTGTCGCAGAAGGCAAAGGCGACGACGTTGGCCCAGTCGTCGTCGCGCGTGGCTGATGACCCGAACTCACCCGACCGCGAGATTGGCTTCGTCGATCACTACATGCCGTTCACGCTGTCGTCGCAGGCCCTGCCCGACGTCAAAGACAACATGGTCATCAGCCATGTCCTCGGTTACTTCCTGCCGTGCGGCGGGCTGTGGGGCCCCGTTGTGCTCATCGACGGCGCCGAATTCTCCGGCGACGTCGTCATCAGCTGGCTGCTGTCGAACATCATCTGGTTCGTCGCCATCGCTGCCGTCGCCACCATCACCGTCGGCGTTGGCATCGTCGGCTTCCTCGCCTTTCCGTACCTGACGACGACGGCGACGCTCAACGCGGTTGATCGTGGCTTGAAGGCCAAGGGCTATCAGCCGCCGGATCCGAAGAAGTCGCCGACGACGACGAACCCGAACACGACGCCGCCGAACACGACGCCGGACACGCCGCCGCCGTCGTACGCGTACTGATCTTTTCTCGTCGTTTTCTTGTGCTTTCTCGCGCTTGTCGTTGATCAGCCCGCCCGGCTCAGGTAGTCGGCGGTCTGATCGAGCTGTCCTGGACTGCCGATCGGTCCGCTTCTCCCGGTTGGGAGCAGTTTTTCAAAGGTCCGACGGCGACAGCGAGACACAGGAACTGAACCATGGCCCGTTACAGCGGTCCCCGCCTTCGCATCATTCGCCGCCTCGGCACCCCGATCCCCGGCCTCATGCGCACGGATCCGGACCTTCGCCGTCCGTACCCGCCGGGCCAGCACGGCCCCACCAAGCGCAAGAAGCTCTCCGACTACGCCCTGCGTTTGATGGAGAAGCAGAAGCTGCGCTTTCACTACGGCCTGTCTGAGCGCCAGCTGCGCCGCTACGTCGCCCAGGCCTTCGCCGGCAAGGGCAACAGCGGCCACGTGCTGCTGCAGCTGCTCGAGCGCCGCCTCGACAACGTCGTCTTCCGCGCCGGCTTCGCGCCGTCGATGGCCGCTGCCCGCCAGATGGTGTGCCACGGCCACGTGACCGTGAACGGCAAGAAGGTCGACATCGCCTCGTACCAGATCAAGGTCGGCAACGTCGTCACGCTGCGCGACACGTCGAAGATGAAGGCCAAGATCGGCGAAGCGATCAAAGACCCGAACAACCTCAAGGTGCCCGACTACCTCGAGGTCACCGACGGCGGCACGATCAGCATGAAGCTGCTGCCCGAGCGCGACTCCGTCCCGGTCGACATCGATCCGCAGCTCATCGTCGAGTACTACTCGGGCAAGTGAGCTGAGCTCCTCGCACCAAAGACGCAGGCCTCACGGCCTGCGTTTTTCTTTGCCGTCATTGTGCGAGCGCGCGCATCGCCGCGAGGGCGGGGATGTCGACATCGCTCTTGCCGAAGGCGGCGACGAATTCGCCTGCGAGCGCTTTGGCGCGCTGGTGCTCGCCGCGCTTCTCGAGCAAGAGCGCGAGGGCCGCGGTGTCGGCGCTGGCAACGCCGCTGTGCG
>JANNAY010000549.1:0-5330 GCA_031384945.1 Deltaproteobacteria bacterium | reverse complement strand
CGTCCTGGTTGGCGAAGAAGGCGCCGTCGTCGCGCCGCAGCGTCGTCAACGCGTAGCGCGCGAGATCGCGCGCGGCGGCGAGGTAGCGCGCGTCGCCGGTCGCCACGTAGGCGTCGGCGTAGTTCTCCATCGCGGTGCCATTGATCTCGGCGAGCTTCTCGTAGTGCGGCGCCGTCCACACGCCCTCGAGCGAGTACTGAAACATGCCGCCGTCGACGCGATCGATGAGAGAGAGCTCGCCGTCGAGCGTCTGCACAGCCTTCGCCAACGCCGCCGCGTCGCCGTCTGACGTCGACAGCAGCAGCGCGTGCGCCACCGGCGCCCACAGCGGATACTTCTGCGCGCCCTTGCCCCAGCCGCCTTGTTTGTCGTCGAAGAACGAGTCGAGCTGCGCCCGCGTGAAGTCGCGGATGTGCGCGAGCGGCTTCACCACGTCATCGACGACGAGAGGCTTGCGCGCCAGCGCACGTCCGGCGTCGAGGTCGGCGAGGTAACCGCGCAGCTCTTTCTCGAACCGCCGCGCCTCCTGGTAGCCCTTCCACTCCGTCACCGGCTGCGCATCGGGCGTCAGCAGCGCGAGCGCGGGCCATCCCCAATCGGCGTAGCGCTCGCCCAGATCGGGCCGGCTGTCGGCGTCGACGCGCACGACGACGAACCGCTCTTTCACCAGCGCAGCGATCGCCGGATCACCCCACGTCTTCTCGTCCATCACATGGCACCAGTGGCACCACTGCGTGACCAGGGTGACGAGCAGCAGCTTCTTCTGCGCCTTTGCCTCGTCGAACGTGGCCTTTTCCCAACCGCGAAAGTCGACGTGACTGTCGTGGTGCGTCGTCTCCTTCGTCGGCGGCTCCTTCGTCGGCGCAGAAGCACAAGCAGCGATCGAGAGAGCGAGCAGCAGAGAGCGCATGCCGACTTCTACGACGACGACGTCGACGGGGTTTCACGACGCGGCGCGGCGTCGAAACCTCAGAGATCCACACAGAGCAACGTAGCCAAAGCGCCGCACCCCGTGGTACGACATGTACGTCAGGAGGCGCCGCTTCCGGACAGGTCGGCATCGACTGGACGAGGTTCTCGTCCCGGAATGTGCCAGCCAAGAGGTCGGAGAGTTGGCACGCGCCGAACCGTTCCGTGGACTCCTTGAGAAGACGTTCGACCTCCAAAAGGGGTCCGAGCCGCCTGCTCTGCCGATGCTGCGTGCTGTCCCATTGCCGGCGCCTGTCGCCGCGGTGAGCCCAGCGCCCGTGCTCGACGAAGAGCACAAGGCGACGACGTTAGAGCAGAAGCTCGACGCTGCGATCCTTGCTGCTGGCGCCACGCCACCGCACGGCTTGCGGCCGCCGCGCTCGCGCAACTCTTCACCCCCCATGAGCGCAGGGTTCGGCGAGAGCGCGCCGCGCCTGCCGAGCAAGCCCGACCTCGTGCCGCTGCGGCTTGAACCGCCGCTGCCGACGCCGTCGGTGAAGCCGCAGCTCACCCGCCGCGACGACACCACCCGGCCAACGCCGTTGGTGCTGCAGTTTCTCGGCGAAGTGCGCACCGAGCTGCAGAGCGACGGCGAGTCGGTGTCGCGCATCCCGCGGCTCGAGCCGGTGTTCGACTCGCAGCGCCTGCCCGTCGCCGTTGGCGTGCACACCAACGTCTACAAGCTGCGCTCGTCTGAAGAAGAAGACACGCCAGCGCGCCCGCTGCCCGCAGTGAGCCTCGACAGCCTGCTCGAGCCCGAGACCCGCAAGCTCTCTGGACGCGACAAGGTCGTCACCCGCGACACCCTCGAAGACAGCGGCATCGACCTCAAGTCCTTCTCCTCCGACGACCTCGACGTCGACGTTGACGTGGTCGACTTCGACGACGCCGACATGACCCTCGACGGCGAACGCGAAGGACGCGCCACCGCGGCGATCGCCCTGCCCGCGCTCTCCGAAGAAGAGGGCCTCGACGTCGTCGACGACGACTTCGGCGGTCACGATGACCTCGACGAACTCGCGTCGCAGTTGGGACTGAGCGGCCTCGCCGTTCTGCGCTCGCACGCGCCGAGCGGCGTGGTCGACGACGACCTCGAAGAAGTCGCCGCCGACGACGTCGAACTGGTCGCCGTCCCGTCGAAGACCGATCCGTTTGGCGCCGTGGTCATGGGCCGGCTCGCTCTTGGGCAGAGCGCCCCTGTCCCCGCCCTCGACGACGATGACGGCGACGCAGTCAACTACGCCGACGACGACATGACGCCGCCGCGCGGTCACCGCGTCTCGCTCATCCCTCAGTCGCTGTTCGACGGCGCCGACGCCATGAAGGCCGACGACCTCGACGGCGACCTCGTCAACGCCCTCGACGACGACGAAGAGACGCCGCCGCGCGGCACCCCCCGCCCCGCGATCACCGCCCCCGGCGCTGTGCGCTTTGTCGTTGCCGAGGCACCTGCCCGTCCGCGCCACGACGCGCTGTCGAGCGCAGACAAGGCCCGCAACAAGATCCGCGCCCGCGACCTCTACCTCGTCGCGATGGACGACCTCGGCGACGGCGACCCCTCCGGCGCCATCGTCCACCTCGAGCTCGCCCTCGCCTACGACGACGAGACGTCGCTCTACGGTGACCTGCTCTCGCAGCTGCGCAAGAAGAAGAACTGAAAACGTTGCGACTTCGCTCTTGACGACGTCGACAGAGACGGCGACAAATACGGCGGTGTGGCGGTCGTAGCTCAGTTGGTAGAGCACTGGATTGTGAATCCGGGTGTCGCGGGTTCGAGCCCCGTCGATCGCCCCACTCAAGACGGACCCTTCACCGGGTCCGTTTTTCTTTTTTGCGCGTCGTTCGGGCTAGGGTCCGCCGACGACGAGGAAGCACATGGACGACAAGCTGCGCGAAGCGTTGGCGACGGGACGAGAGCTCTACAAGCAACGCGAGTTCGTGCGCGCCGAGCCCTACCTGTCGCAGGTGACGGCGGCGAAGCTGCCCTACGCCGACGTCTACAACATGCTCGGCGTCATCTACCACGACGTCGGTCAGTTCTCGAAGGCGCAGGCCTGCTTCGAAGAGGCCCTGCGCATCAACCCTGCCTACACAGAAGCATCGCTCAATCTGGCGGTGACCTACAATGACATGGGTCGCTACGCTGAGGCGCGGGATTTGTATCTCGGGGCGCTGACGACCTCGACGCGTCCGGGGGCGAAGCTCGACAGCTTCGTGATGGGCAAGCTCGCCAACATGTACGCCGACATCGCCGAGGTCTTCGCCTCCGCCGGGTCTTTCGACGAGGCCACCGCCGAGTACCGCCGCGCCCTCGCCTTGCGGCCCACCTTCATCGACCTGCGCCTCCGTCTCGCCCAGACCTTGCGCGACAGTGGCAAGCCCGAAGAGGCGCTGCGCGAGCTGCGCGCGATCCTCGCGCAGAACGCTGACTACACGCCGGCCCGCCTGCACATGGGCCTCGCCCTCTTCTCGACCGGCGACCACGCTGCCGCGATCAAAGAGCTCGATGGCGTGCTTGAAAAGACCCCCGACCATGCGCGAGCCAAGCTCTATCGTGATATGATTGTTGAGCACCAGGGCCGCAAGAAGACCTGACGGTGTTCTGACGTGCGCCGGCAGCATGGCGCTCCGGCCGCGGTGAGCCTCTTCATCGTCGAGCGCTTCGACCGGCCTCTGTCGATTTGCAGTGCCTGCGGCGAGCCGGCTGCGGCTGCGGCTGCGGCGACGACGACACCCACACTCACGCTGAGCGCGCGCTACTTGAGCTCGTCGACGCGGGCCTGCAGCTGGGCGAGCAGGTTGGCGACGAGGCGCACCGTGCGGGCGTGCACGTCGGCGCCCGCGACGTGGTGGGCGTGCAGGTCGTCGAGGTAGCGGGCGCAGTCGTCGAGGCCCCAGACGAAGGGAGCGACGGCGAGCAAGACGTCTTTGATGTCGCCGCGGGGCTCGAGGGCCGCCTGCACGTTGGCGGCGGGCTTGCCCGGCGACGTCTCGACGTTCTCGTCGCCCTCGCGGGTCATCGGGATGTTCAACCGCGGCACATTCAACGTCGCCAGGTCGTCGCCGGTCGCCGTGCGCGGACGGCGCTCGACGCCCGCAGGAATGCCACCGCGCGGCGCCTTGATCGGGGCGTTGGACTTCTCGGCTGCGACGTCGATGCGCGGCGCCAACAACGTCTGCGTCGCCTCGGGCGGCGGCGACGATGCGGGCGGCTTCTGTTTCTGCGGCGCCGACGGCGGCGGCGGCAACGGCAACGGCGTCATGAACTGCGGCGGCAGGGTCGTCGGCTTCTGCGAAAGCTCGGTGGCGATGGGTTTGTGGATGAGCGGGCGCGACTGCGGCATCGACCCCGTCGACGACGCCGGCCCCGGCAGCGCAAACGCCGCCGACTGCTCCGCCGAGAAATCCGCCGACAGCAGCGGAGAATCCTCGACCGACGACGCCAACGCCGGCAGCGCCGCGCTCGCTGGCGCCACCACCGTCTTGGGCGCGCTGCCCGAAGAGCGGTTGACGTTGACGCGCGGGGATCCGGGGATGGCCGCGTAGACCTCGCCCGCCGACGGCAGCGGCCACGGCAGCACCGCGTGCGCTCCATCTTTTTTGGCGACGTCGGCCGCAGCGTCGTCGATGGCCTTTTTCGCCGGCGACACCGGCAACACGATCACGACAGGCACGCCGGGAAAGCGCAGCCGCAGCGCGCCCACCAAGACGCGCCGCCGCTCGGTGTCGCCTGGACCTGTGATGACGGCGTTCGGCAACCGCTCGGCGACCAGCGACATGGCCTCGACGCCAGTGGCCGCCGGACGCACGAGGAACCCCAGCCGCGCCAACGCGTCGGCGAGGCCGACGGGCTTCTCTTCCATCACGATCAGCTGGGGGCGCGACATCGTCGGCTGCGTCGCGTCGTCGCCGACGGCGAAGACGCCGTCTTCAACGGCGATGCTGACATCGAGAGAGCTGGGCTCGACAAGCATGCGCGGCAAGCGCTGCGTGCGCCCGCTCGAACCCTCGTCGCCTGGCGGCGGACCCTTGCGGGTGGCCATCGTCGCTCTCCTCACCAAAAAACGCGCTCGCATGTCCGACAAGTCGGGGTCGCGCTGGGCTACTTTCGCAGAGGTGGCGCGCGACTACTACCGCATCCTTGGCGTCGAGAAGTCAGCGAGCGAGGCTGACATCAAGAAGGCCTATCGCAAGCTCGCCCGCGAGCTGCACCCCGACGTCACCGGCGACGATCCGCGGGCCACCGAGCGCTTCAAGCAGTGCACCGAGGCCTACGAGATCCTCTCCGACACGCAGCGCCGCAAGAGCTACGACCTGTTCGGCACCAAAGACGCGCCGCCCCCCGGCGGTGATGGCGGCGA
>JANNAY010000474.1:0-1874 GCA_031384945.1 Deltaproteobacteria bacterium | reverse complement strand
AGAAAAACGCATGGCTTTGCGCTCGGTCGGTGCCCAGGTCGTTGTCTGCCCGACCAACGTCGAAGCCGACGATCCACGCTCGTATTATTCGGTGGCCAAACGCCTGGCCGAAGAGACGCCGAACTCGTTCTACGCCAAGCAATATTGGAATCCTGACAACCCCGAGGCCCACTTTCTCTCGACGGGCCCCGAGATTTGGGAGCAGACGGGCGGCGAGCTGGACGCGTTCGTCGTCGCTGCCGGCACCGGCGGCACCATCGTCGGCACCGGCAAGTACCTGAAGTCGAAGAAGCCCGAGGTCAAGATCGTCGGCGTCGATCCAGTCGGCTCGATCTATTATGACCTGTTTCACACGGGTAAGTGGCCAAAACCACACTCGTATTACGTCGAAGGCTTCGGCGAAGACTTCATGCCGACAACCATGGATCTCAAGATCTTGGACGACTGTGTGCAAGTCAACGACCGCGAGTCCTTCATGATGGCGCGTCGCCTGCTTCGCGAAGAGGGATTGTTGTGCGGCGGCTCGTCCGGCTCCGCCGTCGCTGGCGCGCTCAAGTTCGCCGAGCGCATCGCCAAAGAAGGCCCCCGCGCTACGCCATACCGCGTGCTCGTCATCATCCCCGACTCGTCGTCGCGCTACCTCTCGAAGTTCTTGAACGACGAGTGGCTCAAAGACGCCGGGCTGCTCGAGCGCGAGCCGATGGCCGGCACCGTCGACGACATCGTCTCGAAGAAGAAGATCAACGTCATCAGCGCCAACCCCGGCGACGCTCTCGGCAGCGTCATCGACCGCATGAAGCAGCACGGCATCTCGCAGCTGCCCGTCACCGAGCCGGGCAAGCTGTTGGGCATCGTCTCTGAGGTCAAAGTCTTGAACGCGCTGGTGCGCGGCGACGCGACCATGAAATCACCCGTCGGTCCGCTCGCCGACCTCGATGAGGCCGCCACCGTCGAGCGCGACACCCCCCTCGCCACCCTCTCGCAGCACTTCGCCCGCGGCAAGGTCGCCGTCGTCGTCGACCGCAAGGGTCCTGAGCTCGCCGTCGTCGGCCTGCTCACCAAGATCGATCTCATCGAGCACATGCTGAAGTAGGCGGCGTGACGCCTGCACAGGCACAGCGTTTTTCGATCCGCGTGCGCGGGGGTTCGACCTCATGAACCCCGCGCAAACACGGGGAAGGAGAACGCCATGAAGACCCTGCTCGCCGTCGTCGCCGCCCTCGCCCTCGCCGTCCCCGCCGCCGCCGGCCCTCTCGGCCGCGACCGCGAACAGAACCAGCAGAGCCGCATCCACGACGGCGTGAAAGATGGCGAGCTGACGCGTCACGAGGCGAAGGGTCTGCGCAAAGAGCAGCGCCACGTCGACCACCTGCAGAAGAAGGCCAAGCGCGACGGCAAGGTCTCGCGCAAAGAGGCGCGCCACATCGACCGCGCGCAAGACAAAGCGAACCGCGACATCGCCCGCCAGAAGCACGACCGCCAATCGCGCGGCTGATGTCACAACCCAGGTTGTGAAACGAAAAGCGGGATCCACAACCAAGGTTGGGGGTCCCGCTTTGTCGTCGACGCTGGCGTCGGTTCCCCGAGCTTCCCCGTAGCGGCCGAGATATTTGAGCAGAGCGACGATGATCGAGCCGCGCCCATCACCGTTGATCACTCCCACGGGACAGGGTGCCGCGCGCTCGTGGGCCCGCTTCGGGGACCAAGCCTTCGTCGACGACAGAAACGATCTCTTACCGAAGGGGGCCTCATGAATGTGGCGCCCCCTGCCCATGGGCTGACGTTTCTGCACATCTCTCACCGAAGCGGGCCTCATGAATGTGGCGCCCCTACCCATGGGCGCGGCCGCAGCATCTTCGATCCCCGTTTTGCAT
>JANNAY010000458.1:0-3439 GCA_031384945.1 Deltaproteobacteria bacterium | reverse complement strand
GCGGGCACCGGCACCAGCAGGGCCACCTGGTCGCCCCGCTGCACCACCGTCGGCGACACCGCCTGCGGCAAGGCGCTGTTCTGGTACGTCACCGTAAATTGTACAGAGAATTTCGCGCCGACATCGGCGTTCCACGGTGCTCGGAACTGGTGCGCTGCGTTCGACGTGAATGCATAGGGCAGTCCCATGGCTACGCCGTTGTAGGTGCACGCTACCTTCACGGAGCGGAGGGTGGCGTTGAAGTCGCCGACGATGCTGACGTTGGCGACGAAGACCGGTGCTGTCGTCGCAACGGTGAAGAAGCGGGGGTCCTTCAGCGGGTTGCTGATGCCCATCGCTGTCAGTGTCGGCAGGTTTCCCTGCGGGCGCAGCAGCCAAGTCTGGTTCTCCGACAGGTTGAGGTCGGCGTCGATGTTCTGCAGCGTATTGACTTGGAAATTGCCCACATCGTCGGCTGGCATTGATACAATTTGTTGCAGGACCGCGTTGGTCACCATTGATTGCAACGTCGTGTTCGCCCAGGCGGTGGCTTGGTCGATCATGACCTGGGTGACGCCCGCCGTTGGTGTCGACGGCGTGATGGTGATGGTCGAGGCGCTCGAGTCGGCGAAGCTCTCGTGGACGGCGACGACGACGCGGCGCTCGTTGCCCCAGACGCTGGCGATGGCGTTGTAGACGTTGTCGAGGACGGCGCCGATGTCTTCGATGCCGGTGAGGATCCCCTTGCCGACCCACTCGAGCCAGTGGGCGGCGTCTTTGAGGAAGTCCCAGATCAGGTCTTTGACGGCCTCGAGGATGATGCCGGGCAGATCTTCGAGGGTGTGGGCGGTGACGTCGAGCGAGAAGCCGGGGATGGTGAACCCAGTGCCGCCGAACTCGAAGTCAACGCTGTCGACGGACCAGAAGAGCGCGCCGTCGTTGGCCCCGAACGTCATGCCCACAGACATGTCGATGTCGACCGGCAGGGTGCCGAGGTCGACGCTCCACAATTCGAAGTCGGGGTCGTCGATGTGGACGTCGGCGGTGAAGCCGAGGGCGAAGTCGTCGATGCCGTTGATGTGGGCGTTGACGACGACGTCGGCGCCGAGGCTGTCGGTGCCGATGGACTCCGTCAGTGCGATCAGCAGGCCGCTGGAGTCGATGTTGACGACTGCGACGACCTCGAGCCCGAGGAATTTCAGCATGCCCGACAGGTCGAGGTGGGGAGAGACCCCGTCGACCGTGAAGGTGGCGAGGCTGAAGCTCGGTCCCTTGCCGGTGTTGCCGGCGTCGGTCAGCGAAATGCAGCCGTCGACGATGTCGATGGCGTTGGGGACGTCGACGTCGATGAGGGCGCCGACGTTGGGCCGCACGTCGAGGTCGAAGTCGATCTCGAGCATGAAGATCTTCAGCTTGCCCGACAGTGCGATGCCGGCGTTGAAGGTGATGCCGTGTCCCGGCGGTCCCAGCGTGACCGAGCCACCGCCCGCGGGCATACAATAATAAAACTGTGGATCGAGAGAGATGCCGATGCTGTTGTCGGCGTTCTGCTTGCAAGTGTAGTGCTTGATGGACCCGGAGCTCGGGTAGTCCGTGATGTACCAAACGCCAGCGACGCCGAGCTCATCGGGACCGATGATCAGGGTGGTCGACGACGAAAACGACACCTGCAGGGCGGCGAAGTCAGTGCTGAGGGCGGCGTAGCTCTTGTTGTTGAGGTCGGCGGCGACGGCCACGCCTTTCGCGGCCGGGATCGTCAGCAGCGGAATGCCGGTGAGGGAGATGTTGTTGGCGACATCGACCAGCCACTGCGGCGGGGCGTCGTTGCCGTCGGTGAGGACGCCGACGATGGTGGTGAAGACATCGCCGAGCTTCAGGTCGCTCACCGAGCCGGCGATCAAGCTGTTGCTCGGGTTGCCCGAGTCGAAGAAGACGCTGAGCGAACTCTCGTATGTTACACTGTACAGTGAAAGATCAATCTCGGCAGAGAATCCGACGCTCGGAATGCCGGCGTCATCGATGCCAACGAGCAGAACGAAGTCGGCGACCGTGATGGGACCAAAAGTGACCGAACCGATCAGGGAGGCGCTCAAGTAGGCGGCGTCGCCGGCCATGACGAAGGCGACGGCGGCGGTGTCGGCGGCTTGGGATGCGAGGGCGGTGCCGGAGACGTCTGTGGAGACGACGCCTTCGACGAAGACCTGCGGGATGCCGTTCTTCATCGCCGCGCCAATCACGCCCTGGATGGTGATGAGGGGCTTGTCGTTGACCGTGACCACACCCGACATCGTCGCCGTCAGCGAGGCGTTCATCGCCGGATCGGCGCCGAGGAACACCGCGAGGGAGAAGACCAGATCGGGCGACAGCCCGAACATCTGCTGGGCCAGCTTCATCGCCTTCGGGTCGAGCTTCATGCTGCCGTAGAAGTAGAAGCCCTCTTTCAGTCCCACGCCGGTGGGGAGGGCGACGTCGGTGCCGCCGGCGCTGCCGAAGGATGTCCCCGGCGGGAATTGGAAACCGTTGATGTCAGCGGACGCGAAGACGAAGAGCAAAGTCTGGATGTCGAAGAGGTCGTCGAAGCCGCTGAGGAACGACAGACCCGGGAACGCCGAGATCTTCGGCGCCGTGAGCGAGAGGCCGCCAGCGAAGGCCCAGGTGTCCGCGCGGTTGACCACCTGCAAGACCACCGATCCCCACGACGGCTGGGCCCTGATCGCAAAGGTGTAACCGGCCGCGGGGCCTCCTTCGTCGTATTGGATGAACAGGTCGGTCTGCGGAAACGTGATGGTCGGGAACCACGACGGCGCCGTCCAACCGCCGCCGACCAGGTCGCCGACCAGACCGCCGACGTCGATGTCGAAGGACGGGATGCTCGAGCTGATCTTGAACGCCCCCGGCATCTCGTACGAGAAGTCCATCTGCACGCCGAGGACGTCGACGCCGCCGGATACGCCCCCCTGCATCGCGCCCGTCGGCCCGGTCTCGACGTGGAAGAGGCCGCTGTTGATGGTGATGGCCTTGGTGCCACCAAAGGTGAATGCCGGCGGATCTGTGCAATCCAATGCTGCACGAAAGCCATAGTACCGCTGCGGTTGCCGCTGAATGTAGATCAGGCTCAGCTCACCCAAAGCAAAGTTCGGAACCAGCCCCGACGGTAGGTATTTGCCCAACAGATCGCCCATGGGAACGTTGAGGGCGCTGTTGGCGGCGAGGCCGGCGGTGATGGCGTATTCGGCGGGTTCTTCGGCGGCGAAGTGCGCGGAGGCGTGGGCGACGAGGTCGACTTCGTTGCCGCTGGTGGGGACGATGAGCTCGCCGCCGATGTCGAAGCCCCAGGAGCGGCCCTGCGATGGATCCCCGTCGTCTTCGCCGGCGAACGGGTTCTGACAGGTGCCACTGATGACGACGTTCTGCAGCGTGACCAGCGAGGTGCCGGCCGGGACCCAGCGCCAGTGCTGCC
>JANNAY010000381.1:0-5450 GCA_031384945.1 Deltaproteobacteria bacterium | reverse complement strand
GTCTCGAGGTCTTTCTTCTGCTTGTCGTCGAAGCCGGGGGCCTGCTCGCGCTTGTCGAAGCGCATGGTGGCGAGCGTCGTGTCGGCGAGGGCCCCGAAGCCGCCCGCGAGCTTCATCATCGCTTCTTTGCGCGAGCCGCTCTCGGCTTGCGAGAGCTTCTCGAGCTCGCCCTTGCTCTCGTGGGCCAGCGCGATCAAGGCCTGCTGCTCGTCTTTGCGCAGCAGCGAGATGCGATCGGCGGGCTTGTTGAGGTCGAGCGTCGCCATGGTCTTCGTCGTCGCCACGAGGTTGCCGAGCTTGTCGGCGGCGTCGGTCTTGCCGGCGCCGTGCAGCGCCGCCTGCAGCACCTGGGCGCTGTCGGTCAGCAACGGTAAAGCAGCCGCGAAGTTGGCGTTCTCGGTAACAGGAATACCCTGCGCCGACTTCTTTTGATCACTGACAGAAGTTTTGGCGCCCCAGGCGGCGTCGACCAGCGTGCCGCCGAGACCGACCCATGGAAAGGCGATACCAATGCCCTGTGTGAGGGTGTTGATGCCCTCTTTCATCGTCTTCTCGAAGTCGTGGGGCCGCTTCATCAGCTGTCCGATGAAGTTGGCGCCTGCGAGCAAGGTCGAGCCGACGCTGATGACGTTGCCGATGATGGGCAGCGCTTGGCCACCTGCTTTGGCCGCCGTGGCCGCGCCAGCAACAACGCCCGCTTTCGCGCCCGCTTGTGCAGCGACCTTCACGCCTGCTTCAGCGCCTTCGCCGAGTAGCTTCGGGCCCAGCTTGGCCGCGGTGTCGGCGATCTTGGGACCGAGCGACGAGCCGAGCTTTGGCGCCAACGTCTCGATGCCCGAGAGCGCGGCTTTGATGGCGGCGGGGTTCTTCGCCTGGACGCCCGCGGTGTTGAGAAAGTGCGTGGCCACGTCTCTCGTCGACGACGTCAGCGCGGTTTGAAAACCCTCTTTGCCGACCTTGGCCATCAGCGCGCTGATGTTGGCCATCGCGTTTGGATCGCTCATCACGCTCATCGCCGTCTGCTGCGCGAGGGCGCCGACCTGCGGGCCGATGGCCTCGTGAATCGCCTTCAATTCGGGCGGGGCTTTCTCGCTCCACATGCGTCCGGCGACGTCGCCGACCAGCTGCTTGGCGAGCTTGAACTCGGGCGTCAGCTCGTTCTTGGCGACCGCGCTGCCGTTGTGGCTGGTGAGGATGGCCTTCTGCGCGCCGAGCGCGTTCGTCGACGCTGCTGCGCCGCTGACCTTGGCTTCGACGGCTTTGTCGGCGGTCTGCCCGAGCTTCTCGGTGGTCTTGAGGTCGGTGTTCTTCTTGAGGTTCTCGCTGGCGCGCGTGACGTCGAGGCCGAGCCCCTTGAGCTGGTCGAGGGTCTCGGCGGTCACCCTGAGGTTCGGATCGGCCAGCCGCCGATCGACGTTCTTCAAGAAGTCAGGCTTGTTGTCACCGGCGCGCTTCAACGCATCGGCGAGGCCGGCGATCTCGTTGCCGTGCACCTGGCCGTTGCCAAAGACCTTGGCCAACACCGACGTCAGCTCGGTCGGCGACAGCGCCTTCTGCTGCTGCTGCTGTTGCTCGAGCGCCTGCGTCGTCGTCGGCTGAATCGTCGGCTGGGTCGTCGACTGGATCTTCGGTGCGTCGACTTTGCGGATACCGGCCATGAGAAACCTCGCCGCGACACTCTAGCGCCGACGACGAGGATTTGGCCCACGGCTGGTTGTCGTCGACTTCACTCGGCGTCGGTGTCGGTTTCTTTTGTCTCTTTTTGCGGCTCGAAACCGAAGGTCTCCTCGAGCTCTTTACCATACATTTGTTGAAACCAGTCGGCGCAGCGTTGGCGGTGCTGGCGCTCGTCCTCGTCCACGGTCATCTGCGAAGTGGTCATCGAAGGCTCCATGTGCGGCGGGGTGCGCATCAGAGAGCACGCGCTGCGCCAGCACCTCGATGTCATTGGGCCGCGATCGCAGCGTTGGACGGGCGTGGCGTCTTCGCCGGCTGTGTCGATCGTGTGGGGCGATCAGGTCGGTGCGGGACCGGGTCCACGGCGCCAGTTGGCCAACTGTTCGTCTCGGAAAGCGACAAAGCGGCCGGCGTCGAGGGCGGCGCGGGCCTGCTCCATCAGCATCAGGTAGAAGCGCACGTTGTGCAGCGACGCGAGACGGTAGAACAGCAGCTCGCCCGCGTTGAAGAGATGGCGCAAATAGGCGCGCGAGAAGCTCGTGCAGGTGTAGCAATCGCAGGCGGGATCGAGCGGTCCGTCGTCATCGGTGAAGCGGGCGCCCTTGATGCTGATCTTGCCGAACGACGTGAAGACGGTGGCGTTGCGCGCGTTGCGCGTTGGCATGACACAGTCGAACATATCAATGCCCCGAAGAACACCATCGAGCAAATCTTCAGGCGTACCGACACCCATGAGATACCGCGGCTTCGTCGTCGGCAGGTGCGGCGTGGTCGCTTCGAGCGCCCGCATCATGTCTTCTTTCGACTCGCCGACCGAGAGGCCGCCGACGGCCCAGCCGAAGAGGTCGACGCTCGACGTCAGTTCTTTCGCGTGCGCCTCGCGCAGGTCGGGGTGGATGCCGCCTTGCACGATGCCAAAGAGCCGCGATTCGGGGCGCGTCATCGCCGCCGCCGACCGCTTCAACCACGCCGTCGTGCGGTTCATCGCCCGCTGCACAAACGCGCGATCGGCGTCGCCGGGCGGGCACTCGTCGAAGGCCATGATGATGTCGCTGCCGAGCAACATCTGGATGCGCATGCTCTCTTCGGGCGTCATGCGGTAGCGCCGGCCGTCGAGGTGCGAGGCGAACGTGACGCCGTCGTCGTCGATCTTCGCCAGCGGCGTGCCGCCGCCTTTTCCATCACGGCGGCCTTGCGACAAAGAGAAGACCTGAAAGCCGCCGCTGTCGGTGAGGATCGGCTTGTTCCACGACATGAACTTGTGAAGGCCGCCGCGCGCCGCGATCTTCTCCGCCGAGGGGCGCAGCATCAGGTGGTAGGTGTTGCCGAGCAGAATCTGCGTCTTCACCGCATGCAGATCGTCAGGGGCCAGCGCCTTCACCGACCCGGCGGTGCCCACAGGCATGAAGATCGGCGTCTCGATCACGCCGTGTGGCGTCGACAAACGTCCGCGGCGCGCGACGCCGTGCGGGGTCGCTTCTTCTTTCAACAGCTCAAAGGCAAAATCAGTCACGGCGCTGTGACCACGCTGTCGACGACGTCGCTGGCGGCTGCGGCTTCGTCGTTGTCGAGGGCGGCGACGACGTTGCCGCCGGCGTCTTTGGCGACGATGGCGCCGCCTTCGCCTTTGACGGCGGCGCCGACGAAGACGCCGTCGCGGTAGACGCGCACGCCGTTGTCGCCGTCTTTGTGCAGCGTCAGCACTTCAGCGCCGCGCGTGACGGTCAAGCTGCCATCGGCGTTCTCGACGACGGCGACTTTGACGTCAGCGTCGACGCCGGCGTCGGCGAACAGCTTGGTGCCCGTCCAAAACTCGATGGTGTTGAGAATGACGACGTCGACGGTGACGGCCAACGAGTAGACGGGGACGATGTTCAAGCCCCAGAAGATCACGTTGTTGACGATCTTGCTGTCGGTGACGGTGTCGTTGAAGCCGTAGAGCTTCTTCGTCAGCGTGAACGAGCCCATGCAGCCGGCGAGCGCGCCGACGGTGACGACCAGGGCGATGCGCGAGAGGCGAGATTTCATCATGGCCGCAGCCGTCGACGAAGCAGTCGACGACGTCAACGAGGTCAGGGACGGGTGAGCCGCAGCCGCAGCGGGTGTCCGGCGTTCATCGCCGCCTCGGTCACGCGCTGCCAGTTGCTGCGTTGAAACGACGCCGGCGCCACGTTCACCGTCGCCGTCGGCTCGCGCCGCAGCCGGCCCACGATCTCGTCGGCGGCGCCCACGCTGCATTGCAGCTCCTGGCGCAGCACCTTGAGCAAGAAGCCCGGCGGCGTGAAGTCGTCGCCGTGCACGACAAGGGCGGCGTCGCCCTCGCCGAGCACGCCTTCGCGATCGCCGTCGTCTTCGGCGTCGCCGTGGCAGGCGAACCACAAGACGTCGACGACCGACAGCCGCGAGCACTCTTCGAGGGCGACCCGCGCCAGCGGTCCTTCGCGCAGACAGCCGAGAAACATCTCGAGCCCCAGCGACGTCGACCGCCGCGTCGACCGCACCCGCGCCTGCGCCGTCAACGCGGCGACGACGTCTCTCTCGACGACGTGGGCTTCGACGGGGGCGGCTTTGACTTCATCCACGACGGCGTCGAGGTCGATGCCAGCGTCGTCGCAGAACTCGATGACGGCGGCGTCGTCGCAGGCGGCGAGAAAGGCGTTGTCGACGCTGTCGACGCTGCTGGCGTCGAGGCCGCCGCTGTCGGCTTGACTCTGGCGCATGCGCCCGCGCACGTCGTCGGGCAGCGAGGGTTCGAAGTTGAACCACCAGCGGCGAATGCGCTCCCAGATGTTGGGTTTGGGCGACGACGACGTCGGCGCTGCTGACGACGACGGCTGCATGCGATCGGTCATGGATCGAGGCCGTCGTCGACAGGCTCAAGGCGCACGCGCAGCGGCGACCCGTGCTTGCGCGCGTCGGCGATCATGGATTCTTTGATGGCGCGCATGTCTTCGGTGAGGCCCTCGGCGACGATGGCGGTGCCGTGGTCGTTGATGGAGAGCATCAGCGCTTCGGCGTCAGACGGCGTCAGGCGCGCCTGGTCGCGCAGCAGGCGCACGACGAGATCCTGGGTCGAGAACGAGTCGTTGTAGACGACGACGTAGGCGCGGCGGGTCTTGGTGTCGACGTCGACGAGGTCGCCCCAGGCGCGCTTCCAAAACAGGTCGGCGAGGGTCTTGCCCGTGCGCTTCTCGAACGACTCGCGCACGAAGCTCGGCGGACCGGGACGCAAACAGGCGACGAACAAGGCGATGGCGCGCGAGGCCTCGGGGTCGGGCTCGACCTGTCCCCAGGCGTAGGCCGCGGCGTAGGCGACGGCGGGGACTTTGACGCCGCCGACGACGATGGCGCCGCTGCGGTCGGCTTTGCTGTCGGCGGCGTCGAGGGCGCAGCGGACGTCGTCGACGACGGTGTCGAGGTTGGTGCCCTGCCCCTGCAGCCACACATCGAGCTCAGGGTCGGCGCCGAGGCTCAAGAACAAATCATCGAGCGAGACAAAGGCGCGCTTCTCTTTCACCGCCAGCGCCGTCGCCGTCAGGATCCACGCGCGCATCTCGGGCGGCCCCTCGTGCAAGGCGCCGAGCGGCTGCTTGAGCCACGACGTCAGCCGGGCCAGCAGAGAAGGCGGACGCTCAGACTTCGTCGCCACGGATGTTCAACTCGAGCTTGTGCCGCGTCGACGTCGCCGTCTCTTGCGCGAAGAGCTCTAAGGTGCCGAGCTCGGTGACGCGCGAGCGCAGCGTCACGGGCACCAGCGCGCCCGGCGTGCCCGG
>JANNAY010000371.1:0-2940 GCA_031384945.1 Deltaproteobacteria bacterium | reverse complement strand
GGTCGCTGGCGTCACGACCGCGGGCGCGCGCTCGGCATTTCTGATCGCCCGCTGCAGCGATGGTGACGACGTGAGAGAGCTGCGCGTCGACTTCGATTGACGTGAGCGGGCCTGGCTACGCGACTTGCTTGGGCAGGTGCTTCTCGACGAGCGACGCGACGCTGCGCGCAGCGACCAGCTCGCCGTCGATGCCATAGGCGGGGGCGAGGTCGCGTCCAGCACGCACCAGGTTCGCCCACGCCGTGCGCGGACGGCGCCCGTGCAGCGCGTGCTGGCTGTCTTTGACGACGAAGCTGCCGTGGACGGCAAAGGCGTCGACGACGTCTTTGGCGCGGGCGTGCTCGTTGGCGAAGGGCAAGAGCTGCGCGAGGCGGGCTTCGAGGGCGGAGGCGTCGTCGGTGGCGGCGCTGGCGACGACGCAGAGCAGCTGGTCGTCGATGTGTGACTTGTTGCCGCCGTCGGCGAGGGTGGCCCCGGCAAAGAGCCCGACAAGCAGCGGCGGGCGCTGGTCGTCGCCGAGCTGCAACAAGAGCGGCGGCATGCCCCGCGGCAACACGCGCACCGGCAAGAGCCAGCGCACCGACGTCGACTTGCCGCTGACGACGACGCGGCCCTGCTGCGCCAGCAGCTTCTCGCGCAAGCGGCCAGCCGGCAGTCGATCGCTCAGGTCGCGCTTGACGGTGCCGTCGACGACGACGCGGGGTGCGATCTCGCCGACTTTTTTCGACGACGTGTGCAGCGCCGTGATGCGCTTGCCCTCGACCTCGACGGACTCGACGCGCTCGGCGACGACGTCGCCCTTGTGGTGCGTGATGAACGAGATCAGCAGGTCGCGCAGCACGGCGCGCGGCCCGAGCGGCGAGCCGGCAGGGATGCCGCCGACGACGACGCCGGCCGCGATGACGCCGGCGAGGGATTTGGCTTTGGCGTCGCCGCGCGACTGCACGAACGACGCGAGCTGCGCGAGCACGGGCCAGAGGCCAGATTCGTCGCCGCAGACGTTGACGCAGCCGGCGTCGTCGACGTCGACGCTGCCGAATTTGCCGAGGGCGGCGACGCGCGAGCGGGCGCGGCGGGCCTCGAAGAACCAGCCGTCTTCGTGCAAGGCGGCCAATTCGGCGTAGGCGGCAGAACGGGCGCCGACGTCGACAGCGACCAGGGCTTTCTGCAACTGCTTGCCGCGTTCGGCGCCGAAGACGCGCGACAGCTCGCGCAGCAGCGCTTCGTCGGCGGCCGGCAACACGCAGCGCAGATCGGGGTCGTCGACGACACCGAGGCCGACCGGCTCGCCCAACAGGCGGCGGGCGTCGGCCTTCAAGGCGAGGGCGTCGAAGAGGCCGGCGGCAGGCCCTGCGGCGGGCAGCTTCCACAAGCTCGGCGCCAGCGGGCACATGCGGTCGCCCAGCGGGCGCGCGACGACGTCGCCGTCGAGCACAACCACGACCTTCTTGCCGGCGAGCGCCAAGAGCGCGCCCGCCGCGAGGCCACACAACTCGCCGCCCACGACGGCGACATCGACTGACACGCGGCTCACGCGGCGGCGGGTACACCGGCGGCGTCGTCGACGGAAGCGCCGAAGACGACGAAGCCGCCATTCTCTTGGTTGACAGCGCAGCGTGGTCGCCTAGAACGACGGCGTCGACGGCCTGGTTCCCGGGTTTCCACGTCGACGTCACCTGCGCGCACCCTCTGAATGGGACGCGACACTCCCGCCAAACGAGACACGAATGACCGAAGAGAAGGTCGAGTCCTCTCCCCCCGCCACCACCACCGCTGCACCGCCCCCCGCCGGTTACGACGACCGCGGTCGCGGACCGCCGCGTGGACAAAACGGCGGACAAAACGGCGGACAAAACGGCGGACAAAGCCAGCATGGCGGCGCTCCGCAGCGGGGTCCGAACGGCAAGCCGCTGCCGCCGTCGCTGCCGACGCTGAACCCCGACGTGAAGGGCATCAACCTCTCGACGTTGAAGCACGTGAAGGTGCCCGAGCTGCACGCGCAGGCGCTGGCCGCCGGCGTCGACCTCAACGGCAACCTGCGCCGCCAAGACATCATTTTTGAGATCCTTAAGTGGCAGTCAGAGCAGAACGGCGCCATCACCGGCGGCGGCGTCGTCGAAGGCCACCCCGACGGCTACGGCTTCTTGCGCGAGCCCGCCTACAACTACGAGCCCAGCGCCGACGACATCTACGTCGCCCCGTCGATCTTGCGCGGCCTCGGCCTGCGCACCGGCGACACCGTCAGCGGCCTCGTTCGTCCGCCGTCTGAGAAAGAGCGCTACTACTCGCTCTACAAAGTCGAGACGGTGAACGGCCTGCCGGCCGGTGAGCACAAGGGTAAGATTCCCTTCGAGAACCTCACGGCTTTGTTTCCCACCGAGCGCTTCAAGCTCGAGACGAAATCCAGCCAGTTTTCGACCCGCATCATCGATCTTCTCTGTCCGATTGGTAAGGGCCAGCGCGCCCTGATCGTCGCTCCGCCGAAGGCCGGCAAGACGATCTTGATGCAAGACATCGCCAACGCCATCGTCGCCAACCACCCCGACGTCACCCTGATCGTGCTGCTCGTCGACGAGCGCCCTGAAGAGGTCACCGACATGCAGCGCTCGATCAAGGGCGAAGTCGTGTCGTCGACCTTTGACGAGCCGCCCACCCGCCACGTGCAGGTGGCCGAGATGGTCATCGAAAAGGCCCGCCGTCTCGTCGAGCAGAAGAAAGACGTCGTCATCCTGCTCGACTCGATCACGCGCCTCGGTCGCGCCTACAACGCCGTGCAGCCGGCGTCGGGCAAGATTTTGTCCGGCGGCGTCGACAGCAACGCGCTGCAGAAGCCCAAGCGCTTCTTCGGCGCGGCCCGCAACATCGAAGAGGGCGGCTCGCTCACCATCATTGCCACCGCGCTCATCGACACCGGCAGCCGCATGGATGAGGTCATCTTCG
>JANNAY010000848.1:0-3965 GCA_031384945.1 Deltaproteobacteria bacterium | reverse complement strand
CGTCTCACAGGTCGTCGAGTACAACAGCGCCGACATCGTCGCCGACGGCACCATCGGCGGCGTCGACGTCGACGTCGGCGAGAGCAAGCGCTTGCTCGGCAACGCCACCACAAACACGCCGTCGACGCTGAGCGGGGGGCTCGTTGTGGGTGACGGCACGCCGTCGAACGTCGCGTTCTCGTCGCTGACCATCAGCGCCACGGGCAACCTCAGCATCGCGCCGACGTCGACGGTGACGGTGACGAGCAACTTTCAATCGACGGGCGGCACCATCGGCATGAGCGCCGCGAGCCGCCTGCTGTTGCTCGCGCCATCAGACTTCAGCTTGTCGGGCACCAGCGTGGTCGCCGACAGCAGCGTCGTGCTCGGCGACGGCGCTGCGCGCAGCCTCACCTGGGGCGATGGCGGCGCGACCCTCGCGCTCGGCGATCTCGAGGTGCGCGACAACTTCGACCTGATCATCGATGCCGACCTGACTGTCGACGCGCTGACCGTCGGCCAGAACGCGCTCGTCCTCGTCAACAGTGGCTCGTTGACCGTCAACAGCTGCGTCAACAACGGCGGCAGCGTCACCTTCGGCGTCTGTCCGTGAGGCCCCATGCCATTTCGTGAAGCACAGTCTTTTGCCGCCACCGCCCGCGTCGTCGTCTTCGGCTGCGGCGGCATCGGCGGCGTCGTCGCCGCCCGCCTCGCCAAGAACGGACAGCCCGTCGTCGTCGTCACCAACAACGCCGCCATCACCGAAGCGGTGGCGAAGAACGGGCTGAAAGCCGCCCTCGACGACGTCGTCGTCACTGTCAGGGTCGACGTCGTCACCGACGCCAAAGGCGCAGCCGCCCGCGGCCAATTCGACGTCGCGTTGTTGGCGGTGCCGCCGAACCGCATCGACGCCGCGGCCGACGCCGCGCTCGCGATGCTCGCGCCTGGCGGGCAAATCGTGCCGCTCGCCAACGGCTTGCCCGAAGAGCACCTCGCCGCCCGCGTCGGCGACCACCTCATTTGCGGCGGCATCGTCGGTTTCGGCGCTTCGCAAAAAGAGGCCGGCGTCGTCGCGCAGACCAGCGACGGTGGCATCACGCTCGGCCGGCTCTCGGGCGTCATCGACGACGCCGTCATCAGGGTCGCCGCCGTGCTCGCCGCAGTCGACGACAGCGCCCCCGAAAACGTGACGACGAATTTGCGCGGCGCGCGCTATTCGAAGCTCGCCATCAACTGCGCCATCTCGTCGCTCGGCACCATCGGCGGCGACACGCTGGGCTCGCTGATGCGCCACCGCTTCGCGCGCCGGCTCTGCCTCGAAGTCATGACCGAGGCCGTGCAGACCGCGGTCAAGCTGGGCGTGAAGCTCGAAAAGATCTCGAACACCATTGACCTCGAGTGGCTCGCCCTCGACGACGAAGAGCGCGTCATCGCCGGATCGCCGAGCCTGTTGGCCAAGCACACCGTGCTGCTCGCCGTGGGCGCGCGCTACCGCCGCCTGCGCAGCTCGATGCTCTCGGCCATTGAGCGCGGACGTGAGCCGCCCATCGACTTCTTGAACGGCGAGATCGTCACGCGCGCGCGCGCCATCGGTGGCTACGTGCCCATCAACGTTGCCGTCGTCGACGTCGTCCGCGCCATCGCCGCTGGCAAGAAGAAGCCGTCGGTCGAGACGCTGCAGGCGTTGTTCGACGACACGCGTCCGGTGCTGCGCGAGCAGAAGCTCGCCGGCTGATCACGTCTTGTTTTTGTAGAGCTGCTTGCGCTTCCAGTGGCGAAACGCGCGCAGGCCAAAGGCGAAGACGCCGACGAGAAAACCAAGTCCGCCGATGTTCTTGCGCATCGTCAGCGGGTTGCCCGGGGCCCTGTCGGCGCCGCTGTCGACGGGGGCTTGTTGGCAGCCGCAGCCGCAGTCGACGACGCCTTCGCCTTCGCCTTCGCCTTCGCCTTCGCCGCTGTTTTCGCCTTCGCCTTCGCCGACGGGGTCGACGTCGGTGCGCGAGAGCGTGAGGCGGACGGGCGCAAACACAGGCGCGTCATCGGCATCGGCGGCGCTGACGTCGCAGACGCCCATGACGACGGCAGCGCCCGCGCCGACGACGGCAACGGCTGCGACGTCGTCGCCAATGCCTGAGACGACGGTTTCGGCGACGCCGTTGTCGACGACGACGACGAAGGCTTCGATGTCGTGGCCGATGTCGCTGACTGCGGCGACGCGCACGGGGACGTCTTCGTCGTCGGGGGCGGCGCCTTTGAACATGGCGCAGCCGCCAACGAACGGGCCTTCGGCGCTCGAGGTGGTGCGCTCGACGCCGCGCAGGTTGCCGACGTCGATGGCCTTGGCGCCGACGGTGCTGCGGCCGTCGGCGACGACGAAGAAGGCGTCGTCGACGACGAGGTCGCCGGCGTTGACGCGGGCGACGCCGAATTCGCCGAAGATGTCGTCGTCGCCCGTCTGATCGATCAGCACGTCGAGCCAGTCGGGCTCGTTGACCTCGCCCGCCTGCGCCGAGCCGGCCCACAGCGACTGCAAGAAGCGCCCATCGCCAGCGCCTTTGACCTCGTCGAGGTAGAGCACGAAGAACGCGGCGCCGTACTCGAAGGTCGGCGCGTCGACGACCGAGAAGGGGTCGAAGCTGGCGCTGTCGGTGAAGATCGGCGCCTGTGGCTGCACCTGAAACGACGGCAAGACCTCGAGCCAGGCGTCGACGTCGGGGCGCCCCTTCACCTCCCACGCGACGGCGTTGCTCTCGAACCACATGACGCTCTCGCGGGCGTCGACGGCGAACTGCAGCGCGTGCTGAAACTCGTGGTGCACGGCGACGGCGACCACCTCGTCGACCTGCTGCGGATCGATCGAGATGAACACCGGCCGCCGCGACGCCGTGCCGCCGCTGATGGTGATGGCGCCGATGCCGGGGCCGAGGGCGTCGAGGTAGATGTCGAGGCGTCCGTCGCCGCCGTCGTCGTCGACGAAGCTGCCGTCGTCGTCGGCCAGCGGCGCATCGAAGCCGGCGCCGTCGACCTGCAACGCCCACGCGGCGTCGGCCTCTTGCATCACGAGCGCTGCTTGCTCGGGCAAAGCACCCGCGCTGCGGTGGACGCGCACGGGGTGCAAGGTCGAATCGGCGAAGTCGACGACGTCGGGGCGGGCGCCGAAGCCCACCGTCGCCAACGCCTGCGCCGGCAGATCGCGCGCCGCCAGCGTCGCGCAGGCGCCGCGCTGTGCAGGCTGACCAGCGGCAAGGGCGAAGACAACGGCGACGACGACGCTCATGACGTTGGTGTAGCGCACCGCTTCCGGCTGGCGAGCGGGACGGGCGCTGAAAGAGTGGTACACCACAGCACATGCGCGCCTCCGTCGTCGTCGCCACCGCCTTTGCCTGGGCCGTCGTCTCTTCGTCGTGCCAGTGCACCGGACCGTCGCCTGTCGCCGGCAAGGCTGAGGGCGACATCTGCGGCGCCAGCCTCGACTGCGACGGTGGACTCGTCTGCGAATGCGGCGTCTGCGTCGTCGCCAGCGATGACGCCCGCCCCGCCCTGTGCGAAGGCGAGGCGCCCACCGGCTGCCCCGCCAACGCCAACGCCTGCGTCTCCTCCTGCGAAGACGCCGTCTTTCTCGACGACGCCGTCTGCGTCGACGGCAACGAGGTCTGCAACCAGGGCGTGCTGCTGCTGAACTGCGTGTGCCCGGCGACGGTGCCGTCGGGCTGGTTCTGCGAAGACGGCGCCGTGCGCTGCTTTGAGCAGAGCTTCGACGGCAACTGCGTCGTCGGTGGCTGCGAGCAAGAGCGCATCTGCGTCGACGGCTGCGACGACCTGTCGCCGGTGCCGGCCATCTGCGTCGAGAGCACGCCCGCCGGCGGGGGCTTCTCGGCTTGCGACAGCCCCGACGATTTTCTCTTCGAAGACGTCTGCGCTTTCTGCGAGGGCAACCGTCCGCTGTGCCTCGACGACTGCGACCCCGGCGACATCGTCGGCGACGC
>JANNAY010000846.1:0-1873 GCA_031384945.1 Deltaproteobacteria bacterium | reverse complement strand
CGGTAGACGTCGGTGGCGGCGAGGGCGAGGGCTGTCACGGCGTAGACGAGGATCGGCTCGAGCGGGTGGCTGCGCGGATCGCCGACGAGCGCGCGAAAGCCCCTGACCGGCGCCGCGATCACGCCGCCGATGCGCTGCCACCAGGTGGTGGGCAGGCGGTTGTCCGTCGTCGACGGCAGCGTCGTGGGCGCCTGGCTGCCGGTGCCGCTGCCGCTGCCGGTGCCGCTGTCGGTGCCGCTGTCGGTGCCGCTGTTCGTGCCGCTGTCAGTGCTCATGGGCTCTTTCTGCGCGCTTTGAAGAACCGCTTCAACACGTCGCCGCATTCGGTCGCGAGCACGCCGCTGTCGACGACGAGGCGGTGGTTCAGGCGCGCATCGCGACAGACGTCGAACAGCGATCCGACCGCGCCCGCCTTGGGATCGACGGCGCCGAAGACGACGCGGTCGACCCGAGAATTCACGAGCGCGCCGGCGCACATGAAGCAGGGCTCGAGCGTCACATAGAGCGTGCAGCCCGACAGTCGCCAGCGCGACAGCGACGTCGACGCCTGCTTCAGCGCCAGCATCTCAGCGTGCGCCAGCGGATCGTGATCGACCTCGCGGCGGTTCTTGCCTTCGCCGACCACGACGCCGCCGTCTGCGCCAGCGGTGTCGACGACGACAGCGCCGACGGGGACTTCGCCTTTGGCTGCTGCTTCTTCGGCGAGCAGCAAACAGCGCTGCATGAACGCGGTGTCGACGTCGTTCGGGGTCATCGGCGCTTCGTCGCGGGGTTCATCGCAGGGTTCATCGCGGGGTTCATCGCAGGGTTCATCGCAGGGTTCATCGCGGCTCATCGCAGGTCGGGCAGGTGGTTCAGCGGACCGTGTCCGGCGCCAAGGCCGGGCGCCGAAGCGATGGCGCGGTGCACCCAGGCGATGGCGTCGTCGACGGCGACGTCGAGGGAGGCGCCGCGGGCGAGTCCGGCGGCGATGGCGGCGCTGAGGGTGCAGCCCGTGCCGTGGGTGTGGCGTGTGTCGAGCCGCGGGGTCTCGATGGCGCGCGAGCCCGTGCGCGTGACCAGGCGGTCGACGACGACGGCGCCGCTGCCGTGGCCGCCTTTGACGAGCACGGCAACGGCGCCGTCGCGCAGCAACCGCCGCGCGGCTTCGACACCACCGTCGCGCTGCACTTCGTCTTCGCGCAGTCCGCTGAGGCGCGCCGCCTCGGGCAAATTCGGCGTCACCAACGTCGCCAGCGGCAGCAGCAGCGTCTTCACGGCGTCGATGGCGCCGTCGCTCAACAGCGCGTGTCCGCTCTTGGCGATGAGCACCGGGTCGACGACGAGCTGGAAGCGCGCGCTGCCAGCGGAGCCGGCAGCGCAGACGGCGTCGAGGGCGTCGACGACGGCGATGACGACGTCTTTGTCGACCAACATGCCGGTCTTGATCGCCCGCACCGGCAGGTCGTCGCACACCGCGTGGATCTGGCCGGCGACGACGTCGATCGGGATTTTGTGAACGGCTTTCACGCCCTGCGTGTTCTGCACGGTCACGGCGGTGATCGCGCTGGCGCCGTAGCAGCGAAAGGCCGCGAACGTCTTGAGGTCGGCCTGGATGCCCGCCCCGCCCGACGAGTCGGAGCCCGCGATGGTCAGCACCACCGGCTGCGGGGCAGGCTGCGTGTGCTGTTGTGGTTGCTGTGGCTGCAGTGGCTGCGTGTGCTGTTGTGGCTGCTGTGGCTGCTGTGGCTGCTGTGGCTGCTGTGGCTGCTGTGGCTGCTGTGGCTGCTGGCGGCCCGGCTGCATGGGCTGGTTCGTCGGCGTCGGCGTCTGCGTCTTGCGCGTCATGGGTGTGCAAAGGTCGTAGCACCTTGGAGAACGCGCCGCGACCCGC
>JANNAY010000300.1:0-2170 GCA_031384945.1 Deltaproteobacteria bacterium | reverse complement strand
GGCCGGTCTTCGCGAGCAGGCCTTTGATGGCCTCGCGGCCGAGCTCCCAGCTCATCAGCGTTCGGTAGGCGCCGTTGCTCTTCAAGAAGGGGGTGCGGACGGCGTCGACGACGACGACATCGCGATCTGCGTGCTGGGCCATGGGGTCACCTCGAGCGGCGTTGCTCCGCCGATTGCCGCGGCGTGTCAACTGGGATTGACACGAATATCAATCGGCCCTGACCTGTGCAGACTGCCAGCGGGGCTGCGCCCCGAACCGGGCCGCCGGCCCAGCTCCACTGGCTTTCTCTGTCGGCGTCATGCCAAAAATCTCGCCGTGTCGAAGTTCAACCCGAAGTCTCCGCAAGACCTGCAGATGTTTCGCGCGGGCATCTGCCCCGACTGCGGCGCCGGCATTTTTCTCGGCATGACCCAGTGCAAGGTCTGCGACCTCACCTTCGAAGCACACGCCCACGAGCTGCCGCCACAGAAGGCCAAGGCGCCGGCCGCAGCGCCTCCGCAGGCGGCGTCGCCAGCGCAGCCCCAGCAGCCGCCGGCGCAGCAGTACCAGCAGCCGCCAGCGCAGCAGCAGTACCAGCAGCCGCCAGCGCAGCAGCAGTACCAGCAGCCGCCGCCGCCGCAGCAGGCGCAGGGCTCCGGTGGTCGCGCGCCTCGTGCCGACGGACCGCGACAAGCGTCGATGTCGCCGATCCCGTCGGCGCAGATCATTGGCAAGCCGCTGACGGCCGACGACATCGACTTGATCGAGCGCGGGTCCCTCAAGCCCTCCGAGTTTCCGCTCACCGACGCTGAAGGGCCCGAGTACATCCGCGGCGACAACAACCCGCTGCTCGGCTCGAACCTGCAGCGCGCTGCCATCGTCGTCATGGCCGACGCCGCCATCTGCGACGACCCGCTGGTGTTGATGGGCCACAAGCCCGTCGAGAACCACGTCGCTCGGGCCATCGTCAACTACAAGCGCAGCTTCACCTCTGAAGCCGACGACCCCCCCGAGCTGATGTCTGGGCGCGCGCTCACGGGCGGCAACTGGGGCTCGGCGTCGTCGGGCGAGAAGCCGTCGGCCCGCTCGGCCCACGCCGCCGAATCTGCGCTGCCGTCGGGTCCGTCGTTCGCGCCGACGCCGTCACACCGACCCGAGGTCGCCCGTCCCGCGCCCGACAACCCGTCTGAGCGCGGCGCGCCGCCTGTCGCCGTCCCGCGCGCCGCGGTGCTCTCGAGCGCCCAGGGTCTCGGCAAGCCCCTCTCGTTCGAAGAGATGGAGCGGATCGAGCGCCCGATCCTCGCCGTGCAGCCGCACAGCTACGCCGAGGCCACCGACTTCGTCGCCGGCAAGAACGACCCGCTGCTTGGCTCTTGCTCAATCAAGGGCGCGAACGCGTTCATGGCCGACGCCGCGATCATCGACGATCCGCTGGTCTTGCTCGGCTACCCGCCGGTGGTCAGCCACATCACCCGGCAGGCCATCAACCTGAAGCGCACCGACGCCGGCATCTGCGACGACGTCAGCACGCTGCTGCAGCGCAACGTGCCGAAGACGCCGACGGCCGCGACGGCTGCTCCGGCGGCTGCGGCTCCTGCTGGCGGCGTCCAGCCCAGCGGTCGCTCGGCGAAGCCCGCCGATCCCGACGCCACGGCGATGCTCGACAACTCCGCCGTCATGGCAGCAGCAGCAGCGGTCGCCCGCGAAGAAGAAGCCGCCCGCGCAGCAGCCAACCGCCGCCCCGGCACTGCGGTCTCTGGCCGCGGCGGCGCCCGCACCCTCGACGACAAATAGCGCCTTGAGCATGGCGCTCCGGCCGCGCCCACCATCGTCGTTCGCCAACGCCTCCGCCGGCCTTCTGTCTGTTTGCACTGCGTGCGGCTGAAGCGGCGGCCGTTGCAGTGGTCGTCGTCGTCGTCTCGCGTTGTCGTTGTCGTTGTCGTCGTTGTCGTCGTCGTGGTCGTCGTCCTCGTCGCCATCGCCATCGCATCGATCAGCGATCCTTCGTCGCTGAAAAGTCCCGGCGTGGGGTGCCTTCTGGACGGGGCTTTGCTCCCGCGATCGGCACCGCGGGGTCGAAAAACCCCACCGGCACCAACCCCCCCGGCCAGGTGGCACCTCACGCCGGGACGTCGCTCGCCAACGCGAAGCACCGACCCAGATCACATCCAAGCCCATCAGGTAGGAAGA
>JANNAY010000279.1:0-3891 GCA_031384945.1 Deltaproteobacteria bacterium | reverse complement strand
AATTCTTGCCCAACGCGTGGCAGGCGTCGACGCGTGGCCTCGGCGCCATCGAGATGACCGGCCTCGGCGACGGCGCCGGCACCGTCGTCTTCGAAGACCTGCCCCAACAGCTGCTCGGCGATGGGCCGTGGCTCGAAGGGTTCTGCGGCGTCATCGAAGGCATCTACGAGACCACGCGGCACGTGGGCACAGCACCGTCGCCCCGCGTCAAAGACGGCCGCGTCTTCTACGACGTCAGTTGGAAGAAGCCCTGACGCCGCATAGACCCGGTGCGTGATCACGGTTCGCTATTTCGCTGCCGCCAAAGATGCCGTCGGCGTGGCTGTCGAAGGCGTCGAATTCACTGTCGAATTCGCCGGCACCGTCGCTGGCGTGCGCGCGGCGTTGTTGGCGAAGCATCCGCAGCTGGCGACCGTGTTGAAGCAGTCGCGGCTCGCGGTGAACCAGAAGTTCGCCAAAGACGAAGACGACGTGCCCGACGGCGCCGAAGTGGCCGTGATCCCTCCTGTGGGCGGTGGGTGATGAAGGCCCGCGTCGTCGACGAAGCGCTCTCGATCGATCGTTGCGTGCAGCAGGTGGCCCACGCCGGCGCCGGCGCTGTCGTCGTCATGCTGGGGCTCGTGCGTGATCACACGAACAAGGGCGGGGCGCGGGTGAACGTCACGCGCCTCGACTACGAGGCCTACGTCGAGATGGCCGTCGCCGTCATCGAGGGCGTCGTCAAAGGCGTCGAAGGCGAACACGACGGCGTCAGAGGCTTCGTCGAACACCGCACCGGCTCATTGGTCGTCGGCGACGTGGCCGTCGTCGTCGTGGCGTCGTCGCCGCACCGCAAAGATGCCTTCACGGCCTGCGAGAAGATCATCGATCGGTTGAAGCGCGACGCGCCGATCTGGAAGCGCGAGCACGGCGACGACGGCGTCACGTGGGTGGGGATGGGTCCATGAAGCCCGGCGTCACGCTTCGCAATTTGCGCATCGACGGCGTCGACGACGAAGGCCGCGGCCGCGCCGTCGTCGTCGCCGACGGACACGAATGGGACGTCGCCGTCAGAGGCGGCTTGCCCGGCGACGTCGTCGGCGCCGCCCTTGTCGAGGTCGAATTCGCCGCCCGCAAGTTGGTGCAGGCCCGTCGTCTCGACGAGCTGCGCGGGCCGCTGCACATCGAGCGCAGCTGTGGGCACACCGGCCCCTGTCCCGCGTGCCCGCTGCACGGCGTCGACGAGGGCTTCGTCGCCGCGTTCAAGCGCGAGCGCGTGCGCACCGCGTTTGCCGAAGCCGGCGTCTTCGGTGACCGCGCCGTCGACGTCGCGCAGACCGTGCAGGGCGACGGTCAACGGCAAAAAATGAAGCTGGTGATGGTCGGCAAGAACCACACGCCGCGGCTCGGCCACTACGTGCCGCACACCCACGACCTCGGGCCCGGCCCGATGTGCGGCGTGGTCAGCGACGCCATGGTCGAGGTCGTCGGCGCGCTGCACAGCAACCTCTACGCGCGCGGCTACGGCCCCGACATCGTCAAGGCCGTCGTCGCCCGCGAATTCGTCGACGGCGTTGGCGTCGTCGTCGTTGCCAACGCCCCGCTGCGCGCACGCGGCGACCTCAGGGCGCTGCGTCCGGCGGGCTGCTCGTCGCTGTCGTGGCGGGTCGACGAGGCGCGCGGCAACTCGCTGGTCGGCGGCAGCGTCGTCGACGTCGACGGCGACCCGCTGGGCACGCCGCTCGACGGCGGCGCGCGCTGCGCTGTCGACGCGTTCTGCCAGGCCGACGTCGGCGGTGCGGCGTGGTTGGTCGAGCGCGCCGCCGCGTTCGTGGCCGGCGCAGACGTCGATGAAGCAGGCGGCCTGTGCTTCGACCTCTACGCCGGCACCGGGGCGTTCGCGCGGGCGCTGCTGCGACACGGCGCGTCGTCGGTGGTCGCCGTCGAGGTCGCCGACGTCTCGGTGCGGGCCCTGTCGTCGATCACGGGCGTGACCGCCATCGGCGGCCGCGTGGGCGACGTCGTGGAACAATTGCGCGCGCGCGGTGTTCCACGCGGGCTCGTCGTCGATCCGCCGAAGCAGGGGCTGAAAGAAGACGCCGCAGCCCTCGCCGGCCTCGGCGCCGCCCGCGTCGCCGTCGTCAGCTGCGACGTCGACAACGGCGCCAAAGACGTCAAAGCCTTCGTCGACAAAGGCTACGTCGTCGTCGAGGTCGTGCCCGTCGACCTCTTTCCGGGATCGGCCGAGGTCGAGGTGCTGACGTTGCTCAAGTCGCCCTGAGCGCGGCCGATGTCGGTCTCATGCTCAACCTGCATCTGCCCGCGTTTTTGTCGAAGAAGAAGCAGCAGCCGCAGGCGCCAGACAAGAAGGGCGGCGCCGTCGTCGTCGCCCGCTTCTCGAGCGAAGAAGGCGACGCTGTCAACGACGACGATGAAGGCGCAGTCGACGTCGACGAAGCTGGCGCCCTCGACACCGGCCTGCTCGTCACGCGCTTGCAGATCTTGTTCAGAGATCCGCGCTACCAGCCGCCGACGCCGCCCTCGGTGGCGCTCGAGCTGTTGGCGCTGTCGCGGCGCAGCGACGTCGACATCGGCGACGCGGTCGCGCTGTTCGCCCGCGATCCGATGTTGACTGCGAAGGTCTTGAAGGTGGCGCGCTCGCCGCTCTACGGCGCCGCGAAGGTGCCGACGTTGAAAGACGCGGTGGTGCGACTCGGCATGCGCCGCCTGCACCACGTCGTGCTCGAGGCGGCGCTCGACCTTCGCGTCTTTCGCAGCGCCACCTACGGGCCGTGGATGGAGCGCGTGCGCCACCATTCGATCGCCGTCGGTCACGTCGCGGCCCACGTCGCGTACCTCGGCAGCGTTGATCCCGATCAGGCGCTGGTCGCTGGCCTCGTTCACGACGTCGGCCTTGCCGCCGCCATCGGCGCCGTCGGTGAACGCGTCAATGACTTCAAAGACGTCGACAAAGACGCCCTCGCCGCCGGCCTCAGAGACATCCACGGCGAGGTCGGACTCGTCGTCGCCGAGGCGTGGCAGCTGTCGGCCGAGGTCAAGGCCGTCGTCGGCCACCACCACGAGATCAAGCGTCGCGGTGATCCGCTGCTCGCTGTCATCGTCGTCGCCGAAGCCCTCTGCGAAGGACAAGGCAGAGGCGTCGCCGTCGACGGCCACGACCTCGATCCGTTTCAGCACGACGACCTCAAGTGGGCCATGCGCGTGCTCGACGTCAGCGAGCACCAACTGCAACGCATCGATCGCGAGCTGCAGCCGCTGTTCGACATGCTCTGAGCGCGCTCAGAACTTCTGCGAGCGCCCCTTGGCGACGGGCGGCGCGGTCAGCGGATCGTCGGGCCACGAGTGCTTGGGGTAGCGGACCTTCAGCTCTTTTCTGACATCGACGTAGGTGTTCTTCCAAAAGCTCTTCAGGTCGCGCGTGACCTGCACCGGCTTGTAGCCAGGTGACAGCAGGTGCAGCACGACGCCGACGCGGCCGTTGGCGACGCGCGGCGTGTCGAGCAGCCCAAACAATTCTTGCAAGCGCACCGCCAGCACCGGCGCGCCGCCTTCGTCGAGGGCGGGGCCGTAGTCAACGGTGATCTTGTTGCCCGTCGGCACCTCGAGCTTCGCCGGCACCTCGTCGTCGAGCTTCTGCTTCTGCTGCCAGCTCAGCTGCTCGTCGAGGATCTTGCGCCACGGCAAGTTGGCGACGTCGTCGAGCTTCTTCTTGCCGCTCTGCACCAGCGGCACGCACAGCAAAGGCAACAGCAGCTTGAGCGCGTCGTCGTCGACGCCGGGCCATGGTTCGTTGGGCAGCGCGTCGGCGAGCACCTTCTGGGCAAATTGGATGCGCTGCCGCAAGCGCAGCGCGTCGTCGTCAGGGCGAAACAAGCGCGCGAAGTCGCTGGC
>JANNAY010000227.1:0-1521 GCA_031384945.1 Deltaproteobacteria bacterium | reverse complement strand
AAGCTCATCACCATCGACAAGACGTACCGCAAGCAGTTCGGCCCGATGCACGCGCGCGCCAAGAAGCTCGCTGACGCGCAGCAGAAGCAATAGCCGACGACGTCGCGGCTACTGCACCGACTTCTTTTCGACGAGGCCGGTGGCCGCGAGGGCGTCTTCGTAGTTGTCTTCGGCGAACGTCGTCAGCGTGCCGACGACCGTCTGCACCGTCTCTTTGTCGAGCGACGCGAGCGGCATGTGAAACGAGTAGACGAGCACGTCTTCGTCGTCGAAGTCGTTGTCGAGGCCGAGCTGCACGTAGCCCGTGCGGCACAGGCGAATGAGCTTCACCCAGTCGACCTTGCTGGCGTCGACGCCGACGAAGCGAAACGGGTAGACGTCGAAGACCACGAGCTCGCCGACGTGCACGAGCATCGGCAGCTCGATTTGCTGCGTCTTCAAGCGCACAGCGATGCCGTTTTCTTCGGGGATTTTGACCTCGACCGCTTCGGGACACGTCTGCAGCAGCTTCGCCAGCGCCACCGTCGACGGGCTCGCCTTTGTCGTCTTCGCCGCCGGCGCCTTCTTCGTCGACCCCGTCGCTGTGGTCGTCGCCTTTTTCTTCGCTGTCGCTGGCTTTGCAGCCGTCTTCTTCGTCGCCATGGTGTGCTCCGTGGAATTTGCTGCTACGGCAGTGACGACGACGAGGAAACAACGATGGTAGGCCCCTCCTTCAAGATCGCCGGCACCACAGATTCGTGGTGCGGCAAGTGCAAGCTGCTGCTCGTGCACACCATCGAGACCCTCGAGGGCGTCAAGCCTGGAAGAGTCCATTGCAACACGTGCAATTCGCAGCACGCGTACAAGCCATACCTTCCCGGCGAAGCGCCACGGCAGGTGAAGGCCCGCGAGCGCGCCGAAGAAGATGGGCCGCGGGCGCCGCAGCCCGGCAAGGTCAAGGCCTCGCACTACGACGAGCTGATGAAGAACCGCGATCAGTCGAAGATGACGACGTACTCGCCGAAGTCGAAGTACACGGCTGGCGACCTCGTCACGCACCCGACCTTCGGCCTCGGCGTGGCCATCGCGCTGAAAGACTCGACGAAGATCGAGATCCTCTTCCCCGAAGGTCCCAAGGTCTTGATTCACGGACGCTGACGTGCGCGCCGAACGCTTCGCTCGCGTCGTCGTCGCCCTTGTCTGCGTCTTCGGCGGCGGCTTGATCGCGTGTGCGTCGACCGACACGCAGGGGCGCCTCGACAGCTCACGATCGCGGGTGCACAGCGGCGCAGTCGTCACCGACGACGGCGCCATCGCCTACGCCGACGCCGTCGCCGCTGGATGCAAAGAAGGCATCGCCGACGCTGGCGATGTCGACGACGTGCTCTATGTCATCCGCGTTCGGCTGGCCGCGACGAGCGCACCCGGTCCGCTGCTCGACGGTCCCACCCCGGCGAATGGAGCAGCTGCGTTCTCTTACGGTGGGGCAGGTGAGTTGAGCGGTTCAGCGCTCACGTCGGCCGGCTCCGACGGGGGCGACGA
>JANNAY010000214.1:0-5690 GCA_031384945.1 Deltaproteobacteria bacterium | reverse complement strand
CGACGACGTCGCCGTCATCGCCTACACCGCCGGCACCACCGGACAGTCCAAGCCCGTCGTGCTGACGCACAAGAACATGACGTCGGTGCTGGCCTCGGTGGCCCCGCTCTTCAAGATCACGCGGCGCGACTCGGGCCTGTCGGTCTTGCCGTTGACGTCGACGTTCGAGCTCACCTGCGGCCTGTTGTTGCCGCTGTTGCGCGGCGCCCGTGTCACCTACGTCGACGACGTCACCGCCGACAAATTGAGCGAAGCCTTCGAAGTCGCCGGCATCACCGCCATGATCGGCGTGCCGCAGGTGTGGGAAGACCTCGAAGAAAAATTGCGCAGCGACCTCGCCGACAGCGGTCCGTTCGCTGAAGCCGCCTTCAAGGCCGGCTTGATGCTGAACAAGACCCTCGGCAAAGCGCTCGGCATCAACCTCGGCCGCGTGTTGTTCTCGCCGATTCACGATCGCCTCGGCGGGCGCATCCGCTTTCTCGTGTCGACGGGCGGACCGGTGCCCAAGAAGACCGCTGAGACCTTCAAGAACCTCGGCATCGAGCTCAAGCAGAGCTACGGCATGACCGAGGCCACGCCCGTGCTCGCCGTCGGCGACATGCGCGGCGGCGCCGCCGTGCCCGGCGTGCAAGTCGAAATCAGAGACGTGCGCGAAGACGGCGTCGGCGAGATCGTCGCCCGCGGCGACACCGTCATGCGCGGCTACCTCGACGAAGAGATGACCGCGCAGAGCATGACCGAAGGTTGGCTGCGCACCGGCGACCTCGGCCGCATCGACAAAGACGGCCGCATCACCGTCGTCGCCCGCCACGACGAGGTCATCTCGCTCGCGAGCGGCAAGCGCATCTACCCGCGCGCCATCGAAGACCAGCTCTCGGGGGTGAAGGGCGTCGCCGAGCTCTGTGTCGTCGGCATGCCCGACGGACAAGGCGGCGAACGCGTCGGCGTCATCGTCGTCGTCGACGCTGGCGAAGACGTCGCCGTCGTCGAACGCAACGTCGCCTGGGCCAGCCGCAAGATCGACGAGAGCGAGCGCCCGTCGCTCATCAAGGCGACGACGACGAAGCTGCCGCGCACCGGCGACAAGAAGCTCAAGCGCACCGAAGCGCTCGCGCTGCTCGTCGCGTTGACGGCCCATGCTCCTGAGCCTTCTTCGACAGCACTGACGTCGTCGTCGGCGGCGTCTTCTTCAGCGCTGTCGCCGACCGAGGTGTTGCCAAAAGAGGGCAAGATCGTCGCCGAGGATCGGCTGACCGCGCCAGGGCAGAAGAAGAAGCCAAAGAAGCCCGAGACCGATCGCCCGCTCGACGTGCCGGCGCCGGTGAAGAGCCTGCTCAAGTCCGCGCTCGGGGGCTTGCAAAAGGCCTTCTACGAGCGCGGCATGAACATGGACGTCGACGGCAACCAGAACATCCCCTGGGACCGTCCGACCATCGTCGCCGCCAACCACGCCTCGCACCTCGACATGGGCCTCGTGAAGATGGCCCTCGGCGACTACGGCAAAGACCTGGTTGCCCTCGCCGCGAAAGACTATTTCTTCGAAGGCAAATGGCGCCGCACGTACTTTGAAAACCTGACCAACCTGCGCCCGCTCGATCGCGGTGACAACCCGCGCGAGGCCATGCGCGAGGCCTCTGCCCTCCTCGAGAGCGGCCAGACGGTGCTCATCTTTCCGGAGGGCACCCGCACCACCAACGGCGAGATGGGACAGTTTCGTCCTGCGGTTGCCTGGCTGGCACTGAAACACAAGATCGACATCCTTCCTGTGTACGTTGAAGGCACCTACCGCTCGATGCCCCGCGGATCGTTCGTGCCGAAGAACCGCCGCGTGGGCGTGCGCATCGGCGAGCCCTTGAGCGCCGCGGTGCTCGCTGCTGCCGTCGATGCTGCGGGTCTGCGTCCGTCGACCGCCATCCAGAAGATGGCCGTCGTTGTGCAGAAGTCGGTCGAGGCTCTGCGCGACGAGCGTCGTTTTGACCTCGAGCGCTGCCTCGACGAGGTGCTCGCCCGCGCTCCCAAGAACGGCCACGTGAACGGCGCCAACGGCAAAGTCCTCGACGAAGGCAACGCCCAGGCCCGCGTGCTCACCGAGATCTTTGGCGACCTGAAGAACCGCTTTCAGAAGGACGAGGTCAAAGAGAACACGACCTGGTACTTCTCATTGGGCGAATTCAAAGAGGCCAAGTGGACAGTGCAGGTCACGAAAGAGAACTGCATTATTGTCAACGACAAGCTCGACGGCAAGGCCGACTGCGTCTTCAAGACCGACGCCAAGACCTTCACGAAGATCATCAAAGACCACTACATCCCTGATGTGAGTGAGTTCATCAATGGTACCGTGAAGACCAACAACCCCGAGCTTTTGAGCACCTTCATTCAGGTGTTCAACCTGTGAAGCTGCCGTTCGCCGTCCACCCTGCCCTCACAGCGTTGGGCGGGGTCGACGTCGGGTGGCCGTTGGCCGTCGCCGCCTCTCCTGCCGGCGACCGCTTCGCCTGCGCCGTCGCCGGCGAGGTCGTCGTCGTCGGCGTCGACGGCGCCGTTGTCTCGCGCTTCGCCCGCGCCGATGTGCGCGGCATCGCCTTCTCGCCCGACGGCTCACGCCTCGCGATCATCGATGTGCGCTTCGTGCCGCCGAACCTGCACGCGGCGACGCTCGAGATCGTCGACGTCGCTGGCGCCGTCATCGCCAGCGGCGACGTTCCTTCATGGGGACAAGTCTCGCACGGCACCTGCGGCGGCCGCGCGCCGTCACTCGTGTTTCACCCCGACGGACACCGCGTCTACGCGCGCATCGCGCTGATGATCGACAAGACCGACAACGCCATCGCCGTCCTCGACGACAGCGGTGTCTGTCGCGTGCACCCGCTGCCGGCGTCGTCGAACCACGTCTTCTCCCTCTGCTTCTCGCGCGGCCGGCTAGGCTCGGACCCCAAAGTTTTGGGGTAGAAGTCGCGGTTCCATGATGCATTTCGGCGCGCCGATCAAAAAGCATCGTCGTCGGCAATCAACTGCTGCCTGTTCGCTCGAGTTGCGATTCTGCACCCCAAAACTTTGGGGTCCGAGCCTAGAACGCCGATCAGGTTGAGCACAGCAGCAGGAAGCCGGATCGACAGCTTCGTCGAGGGCTGATCTCAGCTGGTGATGACAATCCCGCTGTGGCTTCCGGACGAAGAGCCGACTCCCGCCGAACAGAGGCTGCTTCGACGGCTGACGACGACACGACGGCTGTTTGGCTTTCTGCGCACCCGCCGTCACGTCATCTTCGATGCGCCGTTCCAAGAGCGCCTCGCTGCGATGTACCGCGACACGGGCGCTGGAGCCGTGCCGCAACCTCCAGCAATGATGTGCCTTGTTCTTCTCCTTCAAGGATACACTGGAATTTCGGATCGTGAGGCTGTCGAGATGTCGGTCGTCGACGCGCGATGGCAACTCGTCCTCGGCTGCTTGGGAGCGACGGAGCCTGCATTTTCCCAAGGTGCGCTCCAGCAGTTCCGGCAACGCCTGATCGACAATGACCTCGACGTTGCTCTGTTGGAACGAACGGTCGACGTCGCTCGGGAGAGCAAGGGATTCGATTGGCGGAAACTGCCGAAGAACCTTCGCGTCGCCATGGACTCCCGCCCTTTAGTCGGAGCCGGGAGGGTTGAAGACACCTTCAATCTTCTCGGTCATGCGGCAAGAAAGATTGCCCAAAGCGCGGCCAATCTCACTGGCCTCTCCTTCGAGGAGGTTTGTCAGAAGTCGTCTGCCACCCTGCTGCTCGCGCCGAGCATCAAAGCCGGCCTCGACGTCGACTGGAGCGATGCGGAAGAAAAGGCTGCTGCCCTCGAGACTCTCGTTGTGCAGGTGCGTGTCCTCGTCGAATGGACCGCGAACGCGATGAACGGCGATGGGTTCACTGGCCCGATCACAAAGTACTTGAGCGCCCTCCAGGATGTCCTCGATCAGAACGTCGTCGAGGAAGACGGGAGGATGATCATGCGTGAAGGCGTGGCGGCCGACCGTCGAGTGTCAATCGAGGACGAGGACATGCGCCACGGCCGGAAGAGCGCCAGCAAACTCTTCAATGGGTACAAAGAGCATGTGGCCATCGACGTCGATGACGGCGTCATTCTCGCATGCGCCGTGATGCCCGCGAATGTCGCTGAGACGGAGGCGGCGCCGGAGTTGAAGGCGGGGATCGAGGCGCAGGGATTCACAATCTCGGAACTCTCCATCGACCGCGGCTACCTCGCCAGCAGCATCGTCGACGACGTCGAAGCGAATGGCGGCGAGGTCGTCTGCAAACCGTGGCCAGCGCAGAACTGGCAAGGCTTGTTCACCAAGAACGACTTCATCATCGAGATGAATTCACTGCGGATCACGTGTCCCGCTGGAGAGGAGCGACGTGTTGTGCCTGGCGACGCCGTCAAGTTCGGGGTGGTCTGCTCGTCGTGCAGCCTGCGGGAGAAGTGCACGACGTCACCGGCAGGCCGCAAGGTCAAGATCGCCGTCGACGAGAAGCGCCATCAGCAGCTTCGCCGCGTGCAGCGAACCACCGCCGGGCGACAGCGCCTTCGCGAGCGGACGTGCGTCGAGCATCGCCAAGCGCACCTCGCGGCACGGAAAGGTCACAGGGCAAGGTTCCGTGGGAGGAGGAAGAACACCTTCGACCTCCGACGAGTTTCCGCCGTCGAGAACCTCATCACCGCGCAACGCCTCGATTCAACCTGTTCGGCGTTCTAGAGGGGACAGCCGAGGACACAGAGGAGTTCACCGACTGCCACGCGGCAGCCGACGCCATGCTGCGTGCTGCAACTTGCGGCGGAGAATTTTTGGGGGGTCGTGTGCACCCGTTGCAGCCGGCAACACGCGACATTCCATCGAAGCCCACCCTCAATTCTTCGTCGTCTTCTTCTTCTTCGCCGTCGTCGTCGTTGTCGTTGTCGCGACCGTGACGCTGCCTCATGGCGTCGGCTGCCGCGTGGCAGTCGGTGAACTCCTCTGTGTCCTCGGCTGTCCCCTCTCCAGGCCCCAAGGCGGCGACAGCCACGACGACACGCCCTGGGGCCCTCCCCCGGCCGATTTCAAACGCCACGCCCACCCAACCAGCCACAGACAACCGGTGACCATTCGCTATCGACTGAAACCCCAACCCAGCCACAGATCGGCATAGGGGACGGCGGCCTTTAACCGCCGTTCCCCTGCCACACCACCGGACAAGCGGGTCCGCATCCGGCGGTTCGGTACATTGAGGTCACGCCGCGAGCCTGGGGAGACCCAGCTCGTCGAAGAAACGGTTCGGCATGACCTCAATGTTCCGAACCGCCGGATGCGGACCCGCTTGTCCGGTGGTGTGGCAGGGGAACGGCGGTTAAAGGCCGCCGTCCCCTATGCCGATCAGGTGAGAGACCCGGTCAGTTCGGGCAATTCGCAGCAGGCGTCAACGGCGCGACGAAGCCGGAGTCGACGTCGAAGTCGGCGGCCACGCGGGGGCTGACGCGGGTGACGTTGAACGAGAAGGTCACGATGCCCTTGAGCGACGCGAAGACCTGGCCTTCGACGCGGCTGTCCTGGCACTTGGCGTCGACGTTGCTGCAGACGCGGTCGGCAGCGTTGTCGACGCCGAAGTAGAATCCGCCGAAGCCCTGGGCCAGGCGGAAGGGCTTGTAGCTGAGCTCGACGTAACCGGTGACGAGGTAGTTGCC
>JANNAY010000185.1:0-3455 GCA_031384945.1 Deltaproteobacteria bacterium | reverse complement strand
TTCTCGAGCACTTCGTCGGCGTTTCTGAAGGCGACGAGGGCGAGCGGGTCGCCGACGTCGTCGACGGGCTTGCCCGACTTCTGAAATGACTTCACCTGGTCGACCAGCTCGCGGTAGCCCTTGTCGAGCTCACCCTTGCTGGGCTTGGTCTTCTCCAGCAAACGGTATGCTTTGTATTGAGCATTCAGCGCCTTTACAGGGTCTTTTTTGCGCCACGCATCAGCGAAGTCGCCGTAGGCCTTGATGGCGTCTTTGGGCTTGTTCGCCTCTTCCCACGCCGTGGCGATCGAGAAGTGCACGTCTTCGACGTCGGCGGCGTCTTTGAAGGTCTTCAGGTACAGCTCACGATCTTCGACGGCTTTCTTCGTATCATTGGTGCCGTGGCGATAGATCGATGCGTTGTACAACGCGTCTTTCGCGCGCGGATCCTTCGGGTACGCCTCGACGAAGCGCTCGAGCCAGGCGGCTGCGTCTTTGTAGGCCACGATCTGTTCATACGAAGCAGCGATGGCAAAGATCTGATCGGGCACGAGGCGCGACTCTTTGTAGGTGTCGACCAGCTTCTGTCGCACCTTGATGGCGCGATCGAGCTGCCCTGCCCGCGTGAACATCGCGGCGGCGTTGGCGAGGCCGATGTCGCCAAACTCAGACTTGGGAAACTCTTCAGAGAAGGCGAGGTAGCGCTTGGCCGCCTCTTCCCACTGCCGCTTCTTCTCGTAGTCGGTGATGAGCTTGAAGGTCGACTGCTCGAGCACCTTCAGCAGCAGCTCTTTGAACTCTTTCGACTTCATGAGGTCGCCGTTCTTCGAGAAGATGCGGGCGGCGCCGTTGAGGCCCGACCAATCTTCTTGAATCGTGAACGTGTCGAGCACGAGGTTGGCGGCCTGCTCGGCGCGCGGGTGGTCAGAGTGACCCTCGATGAACTCCATGAAGCGCGGCGTCGAATCGGTGAAGTAGTTGTAGTCGTACAAGACGCGGGCGACCTTGTAGCCGGCCTCGACCGCGAGCTTACCTTTCGGGTAGTTCTTTGCGTAATTGTTGCAGGCCGCGATGTACTTTTGTTTGACCTCAGGGATCTGCTTCTGCTTCAGCGCCTCGCCAGGGGCGACAGGCGCAACGGGCTTCTTTTTCGCTTCGCGGTCGAAGTCTTTGACGACTTCGTCGTAGCTGCGCACGGCTTCTTCGGCGGCGGCCTCGGCCCACTTGCCCTTGGTATCTTGCTGGTAGACCTTCACATACTGTTCGCCAGCGATTTCAAACTTTTCAAGTTTAAAAAGAAGCTCAGCGTAGAAGAAGCGAATTTCGTATGCCTCTTTGCGCTCAGGAAAGAGGTCGAGATAGTCGCCGTAGAGCTCGTAGGCGTACTCGAACGTCGAGTTGTCGAGGGTCTTCTTGGCCTCGTTGTGCCAGGTGGTGGCGAGAAAGCGCAGCGTGTTGTCGCTGAGGTCGTCGGCGCTTCTGAGGTCGTTGACGACGGTCTCTTTCTTCGGGTCGCCGTCTTTCAGGTTGGCGTTCACCGCCCGCACGCGCTTGAACTCGTCGACGAGCTTGCGCGCCTGACCGACCACCTGCTTCTTCTCACCGATGCGCGAGGCGAGCTTGACGACCTTGCCCTGAAACAGCGGGTTCTTCGTCGACTCGGGCTGCGCCTTCATCAGCGTCTGGTAGGTCTTGATGGCCTCGCGATCTTTGCCGTCGCCGTAATAAATGTCGGCGAGGCGCTCGAGCATCATGCGCAGCTCGGCGCCTTCGGCGATCTGGGCGAACTCTGTGGGGGCGTTGTCGGCGCTGCCGTACTGGGCGTAGGCGAGCACGTAGTCTTTGCGTGCTTCTTTGGCGAGGCCGATGCGCTTCTCACCCAAGATGGCGCTGTTCACCAGTGAGTAAAGAACAACTTCTTTGAATTTATCGGCCGCTTTGTCGTGACGCGAAAGATTGTAATAACACCAGCCCTGCTTGTAGGTCGCGTAGCCAAAGACAGGCGAATCTTGGTTCGCTGCGGCTTTGATGTAGGCGTCGAGGGCCTTCTGTACATCGCGCTCTTCTTCGGGCGAGACTTGGAAGTAATACTCGCCGAAGGCGAGCCACGAGTCTGAGATGTACTGCGACTTCGGGTGATCTTTGATCAGCTTGCGGTAGACCACGAGGGCTTGCTTGTAGTCGTTGCGGTCCCAGTATGCCTGGCCCATCATATACAGAACATCAGGCAAGCGCTCGAACTTCTTGTACTTCTTTTCGATCTCTTCGAAGAGTTTGATGGCGCCATCGCCCCACTCTTTCTGCTTGACCAGCAGCTTGTCTTTCTCGTCGGACGCCTTGGTCATCTTCGCGTCGTCGCCCTTGGACAGCGCGGCGGCGATATCGTCGTCTTTGCGGTTGGCTTCGAAGAACCAGTACTGCGCCTCTTCGAGGTACAGCTCGGCCTTCTGAAAGAGCAGGTCGGGCTTGTCGGCCTCGGCGACGCCGGCCTTGAGAATCTCGTTGAGGGTGTCGAGCAGCTCTTTGCGCTTGGCGGCGACCTTGGTCTCTTGCTGACGGCGAAAGGCCTCGTAGTCGAGGGTGGGGGCGTCGGCGACCTCGACCTTCACGCGTTCGGCTTCGGCGACGACGGTCGGGGTGCGCGACTCGCGCTCTTTGCGGGCGCGTTCGGCTTCAGCGTCGGCGGCGGCGTCGGCTTTGCCGCCGTCTTTCGGGGCCACGGGCACCGGACGCGGCGCCTCTTGCGTCGCCGTGGCGCCCGCCTGGGCCACCGCGGGCCCTGCGACAGACACGGCGGCGAGCACGGGCAGCAGCAGGCTCGAGAGCAGGACTTTCTTCATGGTCGCCTCAAATCCGGTCAAACAGTGTCAAGTCTTTTTCGCAGCCATCGACGATCGACTGTCGACTGTGGGCCGGCGGTGGAACGCGGCGGGCGCGCTCAGTCGCCGGTGATCGTCGTCTCGGTCGGCGGACGGCAGCCCTTGGTCAGCGTGTACTGATATGTGCCCAGCTCATCGCGCCAATATTCGCCTTCGAAGGGCCAGTAGAGACGTTCATCATCTGTTGCCGTCGTGAAGGCGTAGTCGCCGATGTTCACGGTCTGGTTCTGGTTGGTGATGGTGGCCTCGATGGTCTCTTTCTCCATCTTGGCGATCTCGAACTGGATGCGCAGCAGCTTGCTGTTCAGGTCTTTGAGGAAGTTCTGCTCGCCCTCGAGCTTGTCGCGCAGCAGGTTGCCGGCGCTCTGCACCAGCTCAGCGCGGCGGGCCTCGAGGTTCTTCAGCAGCTCAGCGTGAATCGCCCCGCCGTTGAAGGGCGCTTCGAGGGCCATCAGCTGGGCTTTTTCTTCGTCGACCTCGGCGATGGCGGCGCGGAAGCCAGCGACGCGCTTGTCGGACAGCGCCAGGCGCAACAAGCGGGCCGTCAGCGCGATCGAGCGGGCTGAGTCGTCTTTGCCTTCGGCGACCTTCTTCTCG
>JANNAY010000112.1:0-3411 GCA_031384945.1 Deltaproteobacteria bacterium | reverse complement strand
GCCTGCTCGCCGTGATCGAGAAGCCCGAAGGCTTGGTGGTGCGCGAGCTGTTCGAGGGCGTCATCGACGGCGTCGCGGTCAACGGCGGCGGCGACGTCTGGTTCGCTTCGGGCGGCACGCTCTACCAACGCTTCAGCGACGGACGCCTCGTGCCGCGCACGTTTCCCTCTGCCGTCACAGGTGTGGCCGGGGCCGCCGGACAGCGCGACCTGTGGGTGCTCACCGAGCAAACGTTGGCCCACTTCGACGGCGTGGTCTTCACAGACGCAGACCTCGACGTCGTCAGCGTCGTCGCTGGCGGCGATGGCGACGTGCTCGTCACCGCTGCCGACGGCGGTGTCGCCCGCGTCGTCGCCGGCCGCGCCATCAGATTCGCGGGCGTCGTCGAAGCCGGCCTCATCGACGACGGGGTCGTCACCAGCGTCGACGTGGTCGCCTTGCCCAAACGGCTGGCCGCCGCCGTCGAAGTCAGCGTCGATGGACAGCCGTTGCAGGCGCCGCCGCTCGCGCTCGACCCGGCCACGCTGGCCATCGGCGTCCACACGTTGACGGCGACGGCGACCTACCCCGACGGCGCCGTCGTCAGCGCCGAGCGCGTCTTCTTCGCCGTCACCAAGCAAGTGCCGACGTGGAACAACGAAGTGCACGTCGTCTATGACTCGATCTGCTCGCGCTGCCACGATGGACACGGCGGCGCGCACCTGCTCGACAGCAGCGACAAATGGCGCGCCGAGATCGACCGCATCGTCGAAGCCCTCGACGGCGGCGTCATGCCGCCTGGACGCGACCTTCCAGAAGATCAGCGCCGCACCATCCGGTTGTGGCGCGCCACAGGAATGCAGGAGTGACGATGAAACATCATCTCATCCCCCTTTTGTTGTTCTCGACCGCCGCGCTCTCGCAGGTCGTCAACGACGCCGCCGTCTGCCCCGTCGACGAGCCACTGCTCGATCACACGGCGTGGTTGCGCGCGTTGAGCTTCGACTTGCGCGGTGGTCCACCGTCAATTGAAGACAACGTCCGCGTCGACAACGCCGTCGACAAAGACGTCGAAGTCGCCGCCGTCGTCGATGAGTGGCTCGCGTCGCCCGAGTTCGCCGCTCGCGTGGTGCGCCACCACCGCGAGCACTTGTGGCCGAACCTCGACACCGTCGATCTCAACGCGCGCACGCTGAGCTTTGACGGCGTCACCGGCATTTTTTCGCGCGGTCCCGAGCCCGCGCGCTTCTACCGCGGCGTGCGCAACGTGCTCTGCAAGAACGAGCCGGCCAGCTTCAACGACGACGGCAGCGTCGCCACCACCGTCGATGCCGTCACCGGCGCCAACCGCGAAGGCTTCGTCGAGCTCAGCCCGTACTGGGCGCCCGACACCACCATCAAAGTGTGCGCCTTTGACGCCCAAGAAGCCCTCGTCGACGACGACAGCGCCATCGCCTGCGACTCGCAGCGCGGCAGCGGCGCCAAAGGGTGCGGCTGCGGTCCGAACCTGCAGTTCTGCGCGCGCAACGAAGAGATCAAGCTGCAGCGCCAGGCGCTCATTGGCGACCTCGAGCGCCGCGTCGCCGCCGTCATCGAAAACAACGAGAGCTATCTCGAGCTGCTCACCGGCCGTCGCGCGTTCGTGAACGGCCCGCTCGCCCACTTCTATGCGCACCAGACGCAGCTGCCGCAGACGGTGCGCATGACGCCGTCGATGGTCGAAGCAGCACGCTTGCCTGACTTGCCCTTCACCGCCGTCGACGACTGGCGCGAGCTCAGCCACGGCGCCGAGTCGTCGGGCGTGTTGACGTCGCCAGCCTACCTGCTGCGCTTTCAATCGAACCGCAGCCGCGCCAACCGCTTCTTCAACGCGTGGTTGTGTCAGCCCTTTCAGCCGCCTGCTGGCGGCATCGAGGTTGACCTCGCTGCGGCCGTCGAGCCTGACCTGCAAGAGCGCAACGGCTGCAAGTACTGCCACGCGATTCTCGAGCCAGCAGCGTCGCACTGGGGTCGCTACGGCGAGTACGGCGCCAACTTTCTCTCGCCTGCTTTGTTTCCGCAGAACAGCGACGAGTGTTTGCGCTGCGCGACGACGGGGGCTGGCTGCACCGACGACTGCCGGCGCTTCTACGTCACATCGGCAACGACCGAGAAAGAGCGCGCCGGCTTCGGTGAGCTCAAGTGGTACCAGTTCAGAAAGCCCGAGCATGTGCAGAACGTCGACGATGGACCGCGCCGCCTGGTGCTCTCCGCCGTCGTCGATGGCCGCCTGACCGACTGCCTCTCGCGCACCACCGGCAAGTGGCTGCTCGGTCGCGAGCTCGCCCCCGAAGAGCAAGACGTCATCGACGGGTGGAGTGCTGAGCTGCTCGATGACAACTTTTCGTATCGCCAGCTCGTGAAGACCATCGTCCTCTCCGACCTCTACCGGCGGGTGCGCTGATGAAGACTCTCTTGACGTTCGCCCGCAGCATGGCGCTCCAGCCGCGACGGTCTGTGTCGTTGTCGAGCATGCCTGCCAGCCAGCTCGATTCTTTTGCCCTGCGGGCGGTGAGGCATGAGCAGCGGCCTGACGACGTCGTCGGCAACGGCGCGACGTTCGAAAGCGCTTCGTCAATCGCGACTTCCCCCCGGTTTCGGGGGGCCAGGGGGGCCTTTGCGCTGGCCGTCGTCGTCGTTGTCGCTGCGTGCGCCGAGCCGCCGGCGCAACAGGTGACGCCGCCGCTGACGACAGAGCGCGATCTGCCCACCGACGTCGTCGTCGTCGACGGCCACCCCGACATCGCGCCGCCCGACATCGTCGAGCCGCCGCTGCCCGGCGCCCGCGCGCGCAAGCGCATGGACCTCGATCAGCTCAACGCCGCGCTGCGGGCGGCCACCGGGGGCATCGGTTGGGTCGAGAACAACAACGACCAGCTGGTGGCGTTGTCGGCGACGCTGGGCCGCCCCGACTTCTTGACCACGACCGAAGAAGACCTCACGCCGTCGCCGCTGTTTCAGAAGTTTCTCGGCGATGCGTCGCGCAAGGTCTGCGCCGACCTCTTCGTCGCCGAAGCCAGCCGCGCCAACGAAGACCGCGCCTTCTTCGTCAACGTCGACAAAGACGAAACCACCGCCGAGCTCGGCGCGCGGCTCGACGACAACCTCGCGCGGCTGCTGCTGCGGTTTCACGGACGCCGCAGCGACAGCGAAACCACCCGCGGCGCGCTCGACGGCTGGCGCTTCTTGTTTCAGTCGACCGAGCGCGCAGCCTCACCGGCAGCCGCGTGGGGCGCCGTCTGCCTCGGCCTGCTGCAACACCCCGATTTCTATACCTATTGATGGAGTGACGATCATGAAAACCATTCCATCCTCAAAGATGAACCGCCGGCAGCTTCTTCAGTCGGCGTTGGTGTTGGGCGGCAGCGCCGCGGTCTTCGGCCTCGGCGGCGT
>JANNAY010000109.1:0-7290 GCA_031384945.1 Deltaproteobacteria bacterium | reverse complement strand
CCTGCTGCGCGCTCTCGCTGCGGCTGTCGTTGCGGCGGTCGACGGTGTTGGTCTGGCTGGGGTTGCTGCCGATGGACGTCATGGGTTGCTCCGCGCTGAAAGAGGCACGTGAAGTTTCGGTTCATCGGGGGATCTGGCGCTCAGCGCCCCGACCGAGCGAGCGGCACCTACATCCATCGGCAGCAACCCCAGCCAGACCAACACCGTCGACCGCCGCAACGACAGCCGCAGCGAGAGCGCGCAGCAGGCGAAGGTGTCGACGTCGACGTCGTCGCAGGCGCCGACGGCCCCCGCGCCGCCGGTGGTCGCCGACGCGCAGGTGCGCACCCCGGCCAATGCCGCCACCGTCGACGCCAGCCGCGCCAAAGCCGCCGGCGCCGAACACAACGCCAGAGACCGCGCCCTCGCCCAGAACGGCCAGCCCGCTGACGCCGCCGCCCCGCGCCGCGGCCTGCGCGCCGCCGACGAGCCGAAGTCGTGCCTCATCCAAGAGGCCGACACGACCCAGAACCCGGCTGACCTGCTCGAAGAAATCCGCGGCAAGGGCAAAGGATCTGGCAGCGGCATCGCCGACGACGGCTCTGTCTGCGCCCCCATCGTCCGCGATTCCGGCGGCTCGATCGAGGTCTGAGCCGACGACGACGACGGCTGCGACGACGGCTGCGACGACGAAGCCTGCGCTGCCTGCGTGGGCTTCTTCTTTTTCTGCGTCTGCTGAGCCGGCAAGCTGATCGCCAGCGTCGACGTCGACGAAGGCCGCGCGGCCGCCGGCGCCGACGTCTTGAACCGCCTCGGCATCTCGCTGTTGTTTCCCGCCGCGATCTTGCTGCACGCGCCGTCGTTGTCGCCGTCGCGCGACCTGGCGGGCCTCGTCGCCATTCCCTGGGTCGTCTTGTTCGTCGTCGTCGTCAGCGGCGCCGTCGCGGTCAAATTCGGCGCCGACAAAGCCGTCGTCGCCGTCGTCGTCTGCGGCATCGGCTTCGGCAACACCGCCTTTCTCGGCTACAGCGTCGTCCCCGCCCTCGTCGTCGGAGACGGCGCCCTCGCCTGTGCCGTCGTCTACGACCAGCTCGGCAGCTTCGTCGCGCTGTCGACGGTGGGCCTCGTCGTCATCGCCGCCGCCGCCGGCGCCGCGCGGCCCACGCTCTTTGCCATCGTGAAGCGGGTGGTGACGTTTCCGCCCTTCATCGCCCTCGTCGTCGGCGTGACCGTCGTGCCGGCGCAGCTGCCCGTCGACGTCGAACGCGGGCTGCAGGTGCTGGCCGGCGCGCTCTTGCCGTGCATGGCCGTCGCCGTCGGACTGCGCCTGCGCTTCGCGGTGCCGCGCGCCCACCGCCTGCCCTTGATCGTCGCCGTGGTCGCCAAGCTCGTCGTCGTGCCCGCCGTCGCCCTTGGCCTCGGCGTCGCCTTTGGCCTCGACGGCGTCGCCGCCGACGTCGCCGTCGTCGAGGCCGGCATGCCCACCATGGTCACGGTCGGGGCGCTGCTGGCCCTGGCGTCGGTCGAGGCCGAATTGGCCGCCGCCGTCGTCGCCTGGTCAACGTTGGGATCTCTGGTCACGCTTCCGCTGTGGGGGCTCGTCGTCGCGCGTTAGGGTGACCTTGTGTTGGACCGGTACGTCATCGTCGAACGCATCGCCGTCGGCGGCATGGGCGAGGTCTTCGTCGCCCGCCAAGAGGGCGTGGGCAATTTCAGGCGCACCGTGGTGCTCAAGAAATTGCTGCCCGACGCCGAGGGCGACGACGAGGCCGTCACCCGCTTGCTCGACGAGGCGCGCATCAACGCCGCTCTGTCGCACGAGAACGTCGTCAGCATCATCGAGGTCGGCACCGGCGAATCTGACAAGGGCGTGCTGCCGTGGATGGCCCTCGAGTACGTGCACGGTGAGAATTGCGGCACGCTGCGCACGCGGGCTGGCAAGCGCGGACTGGCCATCCCCGTCGTCGTCGCTGCGCAGATCGTGAAAGACAGCGCGCGCGGCTTGCAGCACGCCCACAACGCCAACGACGTCGACGGACGGCCGCTGCGCATCATCCACCGTGACATCGCGCCGAAGAACATCTTCGTGCGCGTCGACGGCGTCTCGAAGGTCGGCGACTTCGGCGTCGCCCGCGCCGACGCGCGCCTGAGCCACACGGCGACCGGCGCCATCGCCGGCACGCTGACCTACATGTCGCCCGAGCAGCTGTCGGCGTCGAAAGAGCTGACGGCGCGCAGCGATCAGTTCGCCCTCGGCGTGGTCTTTTGGGAGCTGTTGACGGGTCGGCGCTTGTTCAAAGCCGAAGGTCCGGTCGAGGTCGCCGAGAAGATCATGAACGGCAAGATTCGCGCGCCGTCGAAGTACCGCGACGACGTGCCCGCCGCCGTCGACGCCATCGTGCTGCGCATGCTGCAGCGCGATCCGGCGCGGCGCTTTCCAGACTGCGGCGAGGTCGCCCTCGCCATCGACGCCGCCGTCAAAGACGTCACAGCCGTCGGCAGAGACGCCGTCGCAGGCTTCGTCGAAGACATGGCCGGCCCCGAGCTGCGCGAGCGCCAGCGCCGCATCGAAGAGGGCGCCGAGCAGACCACCCGCGGCGACCGCGGGGTGTGGGGCGACAACGAGACGAACTCGTCGAAGAAAGAGACGCGGTCGCAGTCGCGCGCCGACACGAAGGGCGATCCGACGGTGCGCGAGCGCGGGTCGGCGACCGCGAATTCGGCGCCATCGACGAAGGCATCGCTGGCGTTGGCGACGGCGACGGCGCCGCCGAAGAAGTCAAAGGCGTGGGCCGCCATCGCCGCCCTCGTCGTCGTCGTCGCCGCCGTCTGCGTCTTCGTCTTCGCCGTGCCGCGCGAGCCCGATTTGAACGCGCGCACGCTCGCGCACTTGCAACAGGCGGCGAAGGTGCGGCCGCTGACCTTTCGCGAAGCCGTCGTCGACGACGCCCTCGCCTGGGACATCGCCGACAAAGACGCCGAAGCCCTCGCCGCCTACCTCACGGCGCTGATGCAACAGCGCTTCGCCCTCTTGGTCGCGCAGCGGCAGAAGACGGTCGAGCAACAAGAGAAGACGCGGCTCGACCTGGTCGCCAAAGACCAGGCGCTCATTCAGCTGGTGCGCACGGCGCTGAAGCCGTGGGGCGACGCTGAGTTTCGCGCCCGCATTTTGCGCGTCTGGCAGTACGACAGCGCCGAGCCCATCACCTTCGCGCCGCCGCTGACGCCGGAGCAGATCCAGAAACGCGTTTATCCGAACGGCGTGGCGCACATGAAAGACACGCGCGCGCAGCGCTGGTCACAGGTCGAGCGCCTCGCCCTGCGCGCCAAGGCTGATCCGAAGCGCGTCGAAGCTGCGCTGCGTCCGCTCGTCGAGCGCCGTGAGGTGTTGCTCGAGCAGTACGGCACGGCGCCGATGTCGATGCTCGTGCAGATCGAGCGCGACATGAAGGCGCTCAAGGCGTCAGGCGCGCTGGCGTTGCAGGGCGTCGTCGACGACAAAGGCTTCGTCGCCGCCATCGTCTCTGTCGCCTTCATCGGCATGCCCGACACCGAAGCCGGCGAAGCGCAGATCGACGAAAAAGCCCTCGTCGTCGACGAGGGCTGATCGGGCCGCTGGTTGTGGCGAGCCGTTGGGGCTCAGGCGAAGCCGGTCTCTGGCGGGCCGCCGCCGGGCAGGCCGGGGATGCCCGTGGGCGTGTTGTTCTGCACCGTGTTGGTCGAGCCGTTGGGGCGCGGACGGGGCTTCGGCTTCGGCTGCGCGGCCGCCGTCGCCGTGTTGGCGAGGGCGAGCTGCACCGGCTCTTCGCCGCGCGAGAGACCGCGGCGGACGCCGGCTGTGCCCGAGTTCTCGTCGTTGCTGGTGCCGAGCAGGCGGGCTTTGGCGGCGTCTTCGCCGGTCTTGGCCATGACGCGGCTGGCGTCGACGGCGTCGGCGGATGCGGCGGTCTTGCCGACTTCGGGGGCGGCGCTGACGGCGGCGGCTGGTTCGGCAGCGGCGGCTTCGACAGCCTTGCTGACGTTGGCGGTCTGCGAGGTGCGCTCGGTCTCGAGGCGACGCTGCGAGGCGACGCTGTTGGAGAGAGAGTTCGTGCTGTTGTTGTTGACCGACATGGCGCGCTCCGCGGGCTGAGGTGAGCAGGTTGTCGGCAGCTTGACGGATCCGGCGTTCGGCCGCTTGTCCGAGCGAGCGCGCCCTACATGGGCCTACAGCTCAGCTCTGGCGCAGCAGCCTGCAGGCCTTCGTGGCGTTCGTGGCCTTCGTGGCATTGCGGAATTGTCGGCGGAGCCGGTGGCTTGGAGGGGGCCCGTGCCGCGGCGGCCACGGAGTGCCGCCGTTACCCCTTGCGCGGGGCGGGCTTCTTCTTCGGCGCGTTCTTGGGGGCGGGCTTCTTCTTGGGCGTGGGCTTCTTCTGGGGCGTCGGTGGGGGCGCGGCCGTGTCGAGGCTCTTCACCAGCATCTTCGGCGCGATGGCCCGGTAGCTCTCGACGATCCACGGCAGGAGGATGTCGGTGGGGACGTCGTCGCCAGCGTGGAAGCGGATGTCGACCCAGCCGGCTTTGCCGAGGCCGTAGCCAGTGGGCTTGGCGAAGGGCAGCGAGAGGACCTGGCCGCTGCTCATCGGCAGTTTGACGCCGAGGCCGACGGCGCAGTCGGTGTCTGCCATCGTGCCGTTGCTGAGGAAGCAGAAGATCTTGGCCTTCACTTTGACGACGGTGTGGCCCCACGGATGGTCGACCCAGGCGCCCGGCAACGACATCGCGTGGGCGTAGAGCGCGTCGTAGGCCTTCTTTTGCGCGGCAGAGACTTTGACCGTCATGGCTTTTCCACAGGTGCGCCATGCCAGCGCTCGACGACGAGGCCGTCGAAGTTGGCGACATCGGCGACGTTGTTGGTGACGAGCGTGAGCCCGCGCGTGCGGGCGATCGCAGCGATCATGCCGTCGACGAAGGGGGCCGGTTTGCCGATGGCGGCGAGGCGGGCGCGCTCTTCGGCGTGCCACGAGGCGGCGGCGTCGTCGTAGGGCAGAACGACGACGGCGGGGCGGACGACGTCGTTCAGGTACTCGCGCAGGGCCCGCCGCTTGGCGCCATCGGGCAGCCGGGCGCAGCCGAAGACCAGCTCGTTCCACACCGGTGCGGCGGTGCAGACCTCGGTCTCGAATTGCTTGAGGCGGCTCATCACGCCGTCGTCGGGACGGACGCGCAAAGGCTCGCTCAGAATGTTGGTGTCGAGGAGAAACCGGAGAGTCACGGGCCGGCTGGATTCACTTCATCGCTGGCCGTTGGCAACTGTCGGGGGCGTGTGGGGAGGAAGGATCAGCGCTGGGGGAAGTCGGCGTCGTCGAAGGAGAAGTCTCGGGCGGCGGCGTCTTCGCGAAGGTCTTTGAGGTCGGTGTCTTCGAGAATCGGTTGGGTGTTCTGCGGGTCGGTCAACCCATGTCGTTCGCGGTAGCGGCACAAGGCGATCCAGAACGACGGCAGGTCATGGGCGGACGCGCTGCCGCCGACGACGAAGCCGACGTCTGGATTCGAACCGTTGGTTTTGGGCGTCTGCGTCGTCATGGCGTCCTCCGCGTTTAACAAGAGGCTGTTGGAACGTCGACGCGGCCGGTTTTGTTCAACGCCGACCGAGCATTTCACTCTCGACGACGACGGTACGGCAGGCCGGAAGTTTCGTGGTAACGGACCCCATGGTCGAGGTCGCACAGGCGCCGAAGAAGAGTGGCGGGCTCGCCCTCGTCGTCGCCAGCTGGTTCGGCGCGGGCCTCGCTCCCAAGGCACCGGGCACGGTGGGCTCGCTGTTCTCGCTGGTGCTGTGGGCGCCGCTGGTGCTGTTGGAGGCGCCGTGGTGGGCCCGCGCCGCAGCCGTCGTCGTCGTCTTCGTCATCGGCGTCGCAGCCTCGAACGTCGTCGTCAGAGACCGCGGCGAAGACCCACAAGTCATCGTCATCGACGAGGTCGCCGGCATGGGCGTCACGCTCTTGCTCGCCGCGCCTTCGATCACCGTGTTGGTGTTGGGCTTCTTGTGCTTTCGCGTCTTCGACATCGGCAAACCGTGGCCGGTGTCGTGGGCCGACCAGAAGATCGGCGGTGGCCTCGGCGTGATGGCCGACGACATGCTCGCCGGCGTCTACGCATTCGCAGTCCTCTCGGTTCTCGAAAAATTCGTGCTTCCTATTGTCACGTCTTACGTCGGAGCACTGCCATGACCGCGACGTCTAATTTGCACATTGAATCCCTCGCCATCGGCGACGAATTGTTGGACGGGCGCGTGCTCGACAGCAACACCAAGTACCTCGGCGATGCGCTGTCGATCCTGGGTCTCGAGCTGTCGGGCGCGCGCACGGTGCCCGACGACCGTGGGTTGATCATCGCGGCGTTGCGCGAGGCCGTGCAGCGCGCCGACGTCGTCGTCACCAGCGGCGGCCTCGGCCCCACCAGCGACGACATCACCGCTGACTGCATCGCCGAAGCCAACGGCAACGAAGGCCTGCGCTTCGACGAGCCGAGCTTCGAGCGCATGAAGGCGATGTTTGCGTCGAGAAACATCCCGATGCCCGAGAGCAACCGGCGGCAGGCGATGTTGCCGTCGTCGTCGCGCACGCTCGAGAACCAGATGGGCACCGCTCCCGGTTTCGTGACGCCGTTCAAGGTGCGCACGGCCGAGGGCGGTGAGCGCGTCGTCGAGGTGTGGTCGTTTCCCGGCGTGCCGCGCGAGTACGAGCACCTGCGCGAAGAATTCTTGCTGCCCGCGCTCAAGGGCCGGCTCGACGGCAGCAAGCCAAAGATTCTGGTGCGCCGCACGCTGCGCTCGCTGGGCCTGGCCGAGAGCGCCATCGGTGAGCGGCTGGGCGCGCTCGAGACAGCCAACCCCGACGTGCGTGTGCAGTACCGCGCGGCGTTTCCAGAGATCATCATTCGGCTGGTGCTCGTCGCCCCGCCTGAATCCGAGAAGGGCGGGCCCGACCGCGCCACCGTCGAAGCCCGCGCCGATGTGCTCTGTGCCGCCGCCAAAGACGCCATCGGCAAATCCGTCTTCGGCGTCGGCGACGACAGCCTCGAAGAGCGCGTGCTGCGCGCCCTGCGCAAACACAACTGGACGATCGTCACCGCCGAGTCGTGCACGGGCGGCATCATCGCCAAGCGCTTGACCGACACCGCCGGCGCCAGCGACGTCGTCAGAGGCGGCGTCGTCGCCTACGCCAACGACGTCAAGGTCAAAGCCCTCGGCGTCGACGCCGCCGTCATCGACGCCAAGGTCAAAGCCCTCGGCGTCGACGCCGTCAAGGTCAAAGCCCTCGGCGGCGT
>JANNAY010000826.1:0-5769 GCA_031384945.1 Deltaproteobacteria bacterium | reverse complement strand
CAAGAGGTCGCGCTGACGTGGAGTGAATTTTACGAGCGCGCCGGCCACGACGACATGGCCAGCGGCGCCGCCCGCGACGACGTGCTGCGCAGCTTCGTGAGCGTGCCGATGATGATCGGCGGCATCATCGTGATCGGCGGCGGCATCGCCGGCGCCGCCATCATCGACGACAGCACCCTCAAAGTCGGCAGCGGCGTCGTCGGCATCGGCGGCGGCCTCGCCCTCGTCATCGCCGGCTCCGTCGTCAGCGTCGTCGCCACCGACCGCGTTCCCGTCGAAGAGAAGCGCCGCATCGCCGACGAGCACAACGACCTCTTGCGCCAAAAGCTCTCGCTGCCCGCGCCGTAGTCGCCAACGCAACCGCGCTCACCGGCGCGCGGGGTCTTCGTCCTCGAGGATCTGCTTCAACCGCACCATCTCGGCCTCGATGTCGCGCTGCAGCCACACCCGCAGCAGCGGCTCGGCGACGACGGAGAACGGGAAGAAGAAGCGAAAATTCTCGGTGTGCACCACGCGCGTGCCACCGCTGTCGACGTCGAGGTCGAGGTCGAAGCCGCCAAAGAAGTCGAGCACGTAGCGCGAAGGAAACGTCGGCACGCCCTGGTAACGCACCTCGGTGTGCGTGGCCGACGTCGTCGTCACCCGCAGCTCGAGGGTCACCGGCGGCCCTGGAATTCCACGCAACTTTCCGTCGTGCCGCATGAAGAACACATCGCCGCGCCGCTCGTTCTCGAGGACGTTTCCGATCTTGTGGTCGGCGCGCTTGTATTGGGCGAGGTCGGTCACGAAGGCGACGATGGCCGCCGGTTCTCGCCGCACGAGCGCCGTCCCCACTCCCGTGATCATGCGAGCTCCTGCAGCGCTTTGACGTCGACGCCGGCGCTGAGGTCGGCGCTGTCGTCGACGAATTGCGCCAACAGCTGCTGCGACTGCAACAGCGTCTTCTCGAAGTGCACGCGCACATACGTCTGCAGCGGAAAGGGCAACAGGCCGACAGCGTCGACGACAGCGGCGCCGGCGAAGACCACGCCGACGAACAACGACGACGACAGCAGCCGGGCGCTCAGCGGTCGCGGACGCTGCAGCCGCCGCGCGACCACGCGGGTGGCGGCGTCGACGGCGGCGGCGCAGGCCCGACGGTGTCGCGTTGACAGCGTCCACAGCGAGTAGCCGGCGCGCCGGAGCGTGAGCGTGATGGGCACGACGAGCGCGACGAGAAACGCGCCGTGGGCGGCAGCGTCGTCGTCGACGACGGCGGGCAGCCCGCCCCGCCGCAGCAGCGCGACGACGTCGCTGGCCCCACGGCCACCCAGCGTGCTCGGCGCCAGCGGCGGAAAGAACACCGCGGTGTGCGGCGTCGACGTCGACGGCTCGCCGGGCAGGGGCGCGGCAAAGGCGAGGAAGCCGACGTTGGCAACGACACCAGCCCTGCAGACCTCACCCTCGCTTCGCTCGACCTCTCCACTGTCGCTCGCAAAGCCTCGCTGTGGAGAGGTGAAGACGACGACAGCGCTGCCGTTGGCGTCGACGACGCGCCACAGCACGTCGCCCGGCGGCGGCAGCGGCGCGGGCACGGCGAGCACAACGACGTCGAAGCCGCCGCCGCGGGAATCGACCTCGTCAACGCCGACGACGTCGAATTCGCCGGCGCAGCCGAAGGCGCCGCTGCGGCCGCGGACGTCGAGGGCGACGCGCGTTGGTGGCTCGGCGCGGCGCGAGAAGAACGTGACGGGGCAGCCGGCGCGGACAAAGGCGGCACCGACGACGTGGGCGACGGCGCCGAGGCCGACGACGAGGACGCGGGGTGAGGCGGGCATGACCATCGCGTTGCCTCGCTAGCACGACGCCGCTGCCCAACGCGCCGCCGCAGATCGCGAGCGGATGGCCCACGGCGGCGGCGGCTGCGGCGGCGGGTACCAGGCAGGCCTCGACGTCAGCGCCACGCCCCCCACCTCTGCATTTCGCGGATTTCGCCTTTGACAGCGGCGGGGCACGGGGCCAAACCGCGCTGTCGACGGTGATCGCCGTCGACGTCCCCACAGGGATCGACCGTTTCCTTTCACGAGCCCAGCTCACGAGGACGCGCCCTGGCCCAACCCGAAATGGAAGGGCGCTCCGTCGAGAGATGACGACAGCACGATTCGCGCTCCGGCCCCAAGCGGCCTGCGCGCGGAAAGCCGCTGAACTCATCTGAGGAAGGTTTTCAATACATGGTAAATGCTACTGCGCAGGCCTCGGGCGCCGAGCCGAGCTTCGCTGAACTGCTCGAAGCCAGCTTCGCCCGTGACGAAGTCGCCGAAGGCGAAATCGTCAAAGGCACGATCATCTCGGTGCACAAAGACCACGTCCTCGTCGACGTCGGTTTCAAGTCCGAAGGCATGGTCGCCCTGAACGAGTTCCCGATGATCAACGGACAAGTGTCTGTGAAGTCGGGCGACACCGTCGACGTGCTCGTCGAGAGCCGCGAAAACGACTTCGGCCTCATCGTTCTCTCGAAAGAGAAGGCCGACAAGCTCAAGATCTGGGACGAAATCTCCGCCGCTTGCGAGCGTGACGAAGTCGTCGAAGGCATCATCGTCAGCCGCGTCAAAGGCGGCCTCAGCGTCGACATTGGCGTCAAGGCGTTCTTGCCCGGCAGCCAGGTCGACCTCCGCCCGATCCGCAACTTGGATAAGTTGATCGGCGAGAAGTACAAGTTCAAAGTCATCAAGTTCAACAAGAAACGCGGCAACATTGTGTTGTCGCGCCGCGCGCTCCTCGAGAAGGAACGCGACCAGTTGAAGGGCGTGACGCTGCAGAAGCTCGAAGAGGGCGCGATCATGACTGGCGTCATCAAGAACATCACCGAGTACGGCGCCTTCGTCGACCTCGGTGGCATCGATGGCCTCCTGCACATCACCGACATGAGCTGGGGCCGGGTCAACCACCCGTCCGAGCTCTTCCAGGTCGGCGACGAAGTGACCGTCAAGGTCCTGCGTTTCGACCGCGAGCAAGAGCGCGTCAGCCTCGGTCTCAAGCAGATCCAGGCCGACCCGTGGACGACGGCGCAGACGGCGTTCCCCGTCGGCAGCCGCGTCAAGGGCAAGGTCGTCTCGCTCACCGATTACGGCGCGTTCATCGAGCTCGTGCCCGGTGTTGAAGGCCTCATCCACGTCTCAGAGATGAGCTGGACGAAGCGCGTCAAGCACCCGTCGAAGATCATGAACATCGGCGACGAAGTCGAGGCGATGGTCCTCGGCATCGACGTCGAGAACAAGCGCATCTCGCTGGGTATGAAGCAGATCGAGCCGAATCCCTGGCACACGCTGAACGAGAAGTACCCGGTCGGCGCCGTCATCAAGGGCCAGGTCCGCAACATCACGGACTTCGGCATCTTCGTCGGCATCGAAGAGGGCATCGACGGCCTCGTCCACATCAGCGACTTGAGCTGGACGACCCGCGTGAAGCACCCGTCCGAAATGTACGAAAAAGGCCACGAAGTTGAGGCCGTCGTGCTCAACATCGATGCCGAAAACGAGCGCATTTCGTTGGGCATCAAGCAGCTGCACGAAGATCCGTGGAGCCGCATCCCGCAGAGCTACCCCCGTGGCTCGCGCGTCAAGGGCAAGATCACGAAGATCACCGACTTCGGTGCCTTTGCTGAGATCGAACCCGGCGTTGAAGGCCTCATTCACGTCTCCGAGATCGCCGACGAGCACGTCGACGACCCGCGGAAGTTCTTGAAGGTCGGCGACGAAAAAGAAGTCATGATCATCGACATCGATGCTGATGACCGCAAGATCGGCCTCTCGATCAAGGCGATCGCCAAGGCCGAGCAGGGCATCGACTACCGCGCCTACCTGACCTCTTCGGGCAGCGGCATGGGTACGTTGGGCGACGCCCTCAAGGGCAAGCTGAAGCGCGACTGATTCGCTGTCTCAGTCTTGAAGAAAGCCGCTCGCAAGAGCGGCTTTTTTTATTGTCGCAAGATGCGGTCGGCGCGGCGGACGACGTCGTCGCGCCAGTCGCGTCGCCAGCCGCAGCGTTGCAGGGCGCGCAGCACGTGCACGGCGAACAGCCGCGGCGCCGACACCAGCTCGAGCGGCAGATAGGCGGCGTTCAGGGCGAGCACGCGCAGCCGCTCGTGCGTCGTCGCCCGCGCCCAGAACACAGGAAAGCGCTCGAAGCCGCGCCCCGTCAACGTCGGCGGCACGGGCTCGACGGCATGGCTGACGTTCTGGATCGCGGCCAGCGCCAGCAGAGCGACCCCAGCGTGCGCGGCGGTGAGGCCAAAGCGCGCTTGTGCCTGCTGCGCGGCGACGGCGAGCACGGCGACGACGACGCCGGCGACGCCGCCGACGACGCGGTTCATCGTCAGGTACCAGCCGACGAGGGCGGCGCCGAGCAGCGCGGCGGCGGCGTCGTTCCACGACCAGGCGGCGACGAAGAACGCGAACACGATCGCTTCGGTGCCGGCGTAGTGCGCCCAGCGGGTGAGCGCGCTCTTGTGAAACACCTCGAACTGCTCGGCCTGGTGGTCGAGGTCGAACACGCGCACGTAGACGCTGGGTTGGATGAGCACGAGCTGCAGCAGCGTCGGCGCAGTCGGCGTTGTCGGCGTTGTCGGCGATGTCGGCGGCTGCGTCGGGTCCGGCACGTGGCGACCCTATATCCTTGGACCATGAGTGACGACGTTGTCCGCGACCGCCTGCTCGTCGAGGCCGGCGTGTACGCAAAATACGGCCTGCGCGACAAGCAGCGCGAGCACCTCGACAAGATCACGGCGCAGTGGCCCGACCACGCCGACGTCGTCGCCGCCTGGGCCGCCTACGACGACGCCGTCCGCGCCACCCACGTCTCCGTCGGCAACCTCGTCGACGCCGACGCGGACCTGCGCGAGCACCTCGGCGCTGACACGGTGCTGCGCATCGGCCGCTGCCTCGGATCGCAGCGCGCGCGCAGCATCACGCTCGTCGAGCGCGCGACGCTGCGCTTCGTGCAGGTCGAGTCGTCGCTCGGCGCGGTCTCGTTGTGGCTCGGCGCTGCGCGCATCAGCGATCCGGACGCGCAGCTCTCGCCGCGGACGTTGCACGCGCGCGTCGCCGCCTTTGCCCGCGTCGTCGAAAACGGCGACCCCGGCCTCGGCGCCGTCGACGACGTCGTTGGCGTCTTCATCGCCGTCACCAGCGCCGTCGTCGTCGCAGGCGGCGGCGACGAACCGCCCCACGTGCTCGGTGGGTTGTTGCGCTTCACGTGCCGCAACAGCATCGACGAAGACAGCCTGACGTTGCGCATCGTCATCGACGTCCGCGTGCCGCGGGTCGTCGCCATCGACGAGGTCGCATGAACCTCCGAGACGTCAACATCTCGCTCACCGAGGCGGGCCTCATGAATGTGGCCTCATGAATGTGGCGCCCGCCTGCCCATGGGCTGAGCATTCGCCACTTCTCTCACCGAGGCGCGACCGACCGCCCCGTGGTTCGGCCCGAAGACCTCACCCCTCGCTGCGCTCGGACCTCTCCACGGGCGCTCGCAAAGCCTCGCTGTGGAGAGGTAAATTCGGCAGTTATCGCGGACTCACAATGGGTTGGACTGCCAAGCTTGCCACGGTGGAAGCCTCGATCTCCGACGAGCACCTCACGAAGTGAGTTTCAGATCTGTCCGTGAAAAGGCTAATAGTCTGCGTAATGACTTAGCAGTAATAACCCAAACCGTGCGACCCGCTCCTGATTGCACCTCTCCACAGCGAGGCTTTGCGAGCGCCCGTGGAGAGGTCCGAGCGCAGCGAGG
>JANNAY010000059.1:0-5697 GCA_031384945.1 Deltaproteobacteria bacterium | reverse complement strand
GCAGCTGTCGTGGACGTCCGCCGGGCGAAGGCGAGGGCGAAGGCGCACAGGGCGAGGGCGAAGGCGAAGAAGGCGAAGGCGAAGAAGGCGAAGGCGAAGACGGCTTCGACGACCACACCGTCTCCGACCTCGACGACGTCGCTGCCTTCGACGCCGTCGCCGGCGCATCGCCGTCATCAAAGGCGGTGAAGCTTCTGATCTCGCGCTTTGGATCGGGCAGCGAGCGGCTGCGCTTCTACGACGCCGCCTTCTACGGCTTGCACGACGAGCTCTATTGGTTTCGGTTGTTGAACGGCGAAGCTGTCGACGGCCTCACGGCCGCCGAAGACCAGCCGGTGACGACGTCGCACGGCCCCTTCGCCTCGCCGCCAGAGATCACCGCGTGGGCGCGCGTCGAGCGCGCCGCCGGCCGCGATCTGCCGCTCGATCTGACCTTCGTCGACAGCGGCGAGCGGCTCTATTCGCCCCGCTTCTACGACCTCGCGCTCTTCAACGAGCCGCGCTCGTTGGGCATCGGCACGCTGCTGCACTTTCCGGCGGTGACGACGGAGCAGGGGTCGCGCCCCGAGACATGGGCGATCGAGCTCGAGTTCTCTGACACGCCGAGCGCTGACGACCTGCGCGTCTTCTTCGACGTCGTCGCCGACCACGTTGGCGCGAGCGTCGCCGTCGACCTCAAGTGGATCACGCGCTCACTCGCGCAAGAAGAGATCGCCGCGTCGCTGCCCGCCGATCTGCGCGATCGCGTCATCTCGTACGCCGACGTCGTCGTGCCCGGCCAACAAGAGGTCTACGCCGAAGGACTCACCGCCGGCCGCCTGCTCGTCGTGCACCGCGGCGAAGAAGAATTGCTCGAGACCACGCGCAGCACCGACATCCTCGTCGTCGACGATGTGCCCGACTTCTTGCCGGCGTGCGCGGCGTTGCTGACGGCGCAGCCGCAGACGGCGTTGGCGCACGTGAATTTGTTGGCGCGCAACCGCGGAATTCCCAACGCCTTTGTCGCCGGCGTCGACGTCGATCCGAACCTGGACCAGATGGCGCGGGTGCGCGCGCCGGTGATCGTGCAGGCCACCCTCGACGCGGACGGCGCAGGACACGTCGTCGTCAAGGCGATGACCGAAGACGACTTCACCAGCTGGCGCGCGTTGACGACGGCGGCGCCCACGGCGGTGCCGCCCATCGACCTCACCGGCGTCGACGATGTCTACGACCTCGGCTTGCTCTCGTTCGCCGACGCCGACGACTGGCGCCCCATTCTCGGCGGCAAATCGACAGGCTTTCTCGCGCTGACCGACAGCGGCGTCACCACCGTTGAAGCCCCAGTGGGCATCTCGATCAAGCCGTATGTCGAGCACCTGGCGACGACGGGGCTCACGCCACGCATCGAGGCCATGCTCGCCGACCGCAGCTTTCAAGGCGACATCACCGTGCGCCGTCTGGTGCTCGAAGGCGAAGGCGCCGTCGACGCCGAATTCGTCGCTGCCTTCAAAGCCGGGCGTCCCGAAGGCACCGTCTTGCGCGATCTCGTCGACGACGGCGGCGTCACGGGCATCGTGCGTTCGACGCCCATCGACGCGCCGACGCTCGCCGGCATCACCGCGGTGCTCGAAGACCACTACGGCCGCTACGCCGACCGCCAGGGCCTGCGCTTTCGCAGCTCGTCGAACGTCGAAGACGCCGAAGGCTTCAACGGCGCCGGCCTCTACACCTCGAACACCGGCTTCTTGCACCCCGTCGACGTCGACGACCCGACGGTCGAGGCGGCCATCAAAGAGACGTGGGCCAGCTATTGGGGCAGCGAGGCCTTTGAAGAGCGGCGCCTCGCGTCGGTCGATCACCTCTCGGGCTCGATGGCCGTCGCGGTGCACGCGAATTTTCCCGACGCGCAAGAGAAGAACAACGGCGTGGCGCTGTTCACGGTCCCGCCGGCGGGCACCGATCAGCCCTTCGTGCTCGAGGTCAACCAACAGCAAGGGGCGCTGTCGGTGACGAACCCACCGCCAGGCTCTGAGCACCTGCCCGAGATCGATCGCGTCGTCGACGACGGCAGCGGCCCCGTCGTCGTCAGAGTGCGCGGCTCGACTGTGCTCTCGCCGGGCGCACACGTGCTCGACGACGCCACGCTCTTGCAGATGTTCGACGACGCCAAGACGCTGACGACGATGTGGCTCGACGTCGAGAACGACGCGCTGTCGGTGGCGCAGCGCCGCAGCACGCTGACCCTCGACTTCGAGACGCGCTTCGTCGAGGCCGGCTGGCCGGCGCTGCGCTCGGGCGCGCTGCGTCCCTCGCGGCTCGTGTGGAAGCAGGCGCGCACGTTAGAGCCTTCGACGGTCAAGGCGCCCGCGACGGTGCAGTCGCTGCCGATCCCAAAAGACATCTTGGCTCGAGCGCGTCGCGTGATTCGACACACCTGTGATGCGCCCGAGCTCACGCTCTTCGTCACCGAAGTGATCACCGACGCCGCGCTGCCGCCCGACATGGGCTTCAGCGAGGCGCCGTTCACCAGCTTCTTGATTCTCGAGGCCAAGCAGGCGCTGCCGGCCATCGGCATCACCGCAGCGGGTCAGCGGCGATCGGCCGTGCACACCGCGTACTCTGAAATTTCACACCCTGTGAACGACTGGGCGCTCGATGTTTCAATCTCAACTGATCGTCAAGAGACGCTGAAGATTCATCGTGTCGCCGTCAGCGCCGACGGCGTCGTCACCGTCGAAAACGGCGGCGTCGTCACCGCCAACGCCGTCTGCAGCGACGAGGTCTTGTTCGCCGCGCCCGCCGACTTTCTCGCCGGGCTGCTCAGCGCGCCGTAGCTATTTCGACCTGAGAAACTGAACGAAGGTCTCGACGGGCTGCGCGCCTGACATGCCGACTTTCTCGTCGAGAATGAAGAAGGGCACGCCGCTGACGCCAAATTCGGCGGCGGCCATGAGGTCTTTGTCGACGTCGTCGTCGCCTTCGCCGGCGACGAGTCTGCCTTTGCCGTCTTTCACGCCGGCGCTGTCGAGCACGCTGGCCACGAAAGCGGCGTCGGCGAGGTCTTTGCCTTCTTCGAAGTGCGACTTGAACAGCGCTTCGACGACGGCGCTCTCTTTGCCGCCCTCTTTGCCGTCGGCGCGGGCGATGGCGACGGCGCGGTGCGCGAGGCGGGTGTTCACCTGCAGCTGGTGCTCGAAGTTCATGGCGATGCCGACCTCTTTGGCGACGCCAGCGACGTTGGCGGTCAGCTGCTTCATGCGCGCAGCGCCGCCGAACTTCTTGGCGAGGTGCTCGAGCGACGGCACGCTCTTGCCCTCGGGGAAGGTCGGGTCGAGCTGAAACGCGTGCCAGCGGATCGTTGGGCGCTCGGCCTCGGGCAACGTCGCCAGCGCCTGCTCGAGGCGGCGCTTGCCGATGAAGCACCAGGGACACACCACGTCGGAGAAGACATCGAGTTGGGCCATGCGAACCTCAGATGCAGCACCTACCAACCCGTTTCGAACGGGTCGATCTCCAGATAGAGAGCCCCGATGTTTCTCGTCGTCGCGCTCTTGCTCACGCAGACGCCTGAACCGCCGGCGTCCGTGCAAGACGAAGATCTGCGCGCGCAGCTGCAAGAGATGAAAGAGCGGGTCGCCGCCCTCGAAGACGATCTCGACGAAGTGCTCGGCGAGCTCGATCGCCAGGGTCAGGCGAAAGAGCGCGACCGGCTGCATTGGAGCGGCGACTACCGCGTCATCGTCAACAACTTTCACCAATACGATCGCGCCGAGAACGCGCTGCCGTGGGCCGCGTCGTCGTCGACGACGTACCCGAATTTGTGGACGCACCGGCTGCGCCTGTCGATGCAGTACGACGTGCTCGATCGCGTGCGCTTCTACGGCCGCATCGTCTTCTTCAAGAACTTCGGCGAGACCATCGAGAAGCCGCTGTTCTTCGACTCGGTCTCGACGCGGGTGCCGCGCGACTCGGCGCTGCGGCTCGAGCGCGCATACATCGATTGGTTCATCACCGATTGGCTGGTGCTGACGGCAGGACGCATCGCCGCACCCGAAGGTCCGCCGGCCGAGCTGAAAGAGAACACGCAGCGCTCGGCGACCTGGGGCACGCAAGTGGTTGAAGCCGAGATGGATGGCGTCATGATCACGACTTATTTGCCGAAGATCCCGCTGCTCAAGCAGACCTATCTGCGGCCGTTCTACCTGCCGTTCTCGTCGACGACTGACATCGACCCCTTCGACGAAGACAGCCTGTTTCGCGACATTGGCATCGCGCCCATGCAGGCCTACGGACTGCTGATTGAAACCGGCCTCGCGGCCATGGGCGACAACCTGGTGCAGATCGGCGGGGTCTGGGTGCCCGAGTTCAAGCCGCGGTTTCTGCCTATCTTGCGAACGTTTCCTGAACCGCCATTTTCACCGTCGCTCGGGTGGTTTGTTCAGCTCTCACTTCTTCTTGAGCAAAAGAACCTGTATGGCAGCGGTTTAGACGTCTTTTTTGCGTGGAACTACTCGATCCTCGGTCCCAACGGCGAGACGCTGCTCTACGACTTCGGCGACGGCTTCGAGCTGCCCGCCGGCCTCGCCTCGTTCGACGACACCAGCGAGCACACCGCCCACATGATCTATGGCGGCGTGCGCTACACGCCGACGCTGCCGGGTGAAGCGGCGCCCTTCGCGCCACGCTTCGGCCTCGAGCTCAACCACGGTACAAAGTACAACACCTTGTTCTCGTCGCCAGCTGACACCAAGATCAACAAGCTTGGTGTCAGAGGCTCGGTCATCGATGTCTACTGGATTCAGCCTCTCGTGCCCGATCATTTGTTCTCACGCGTGGGCGTGATGCATGTGGTGCGCGACTACGAGGGTTCGTTCGTCGGTCCGTCTTTGCCCACGTCGACGTCGACAACGGCGTTGCAGGTGCTGCTCCATGCCTCTTGGTAGCCTCATGCCCCTTCGTCATTCACACCACCTGCACGTCGCGCGGCGGCTGCTCTGTGTCTTCGCCGTGCTCGGCGTCGGCGCCTGCCGCGAGGTCTGCGACGATGGCGTCGACAACGACGGCAACGGCGACGTTGACTGCGACGACGCCGCCTGCGGCCTCGCCGCCGCCTGCGGCAGCTGCGGCGACGGCGCTCTCGACGACGCCGAAGCCTGCGACGATGGCAACAGCGAAGACGGCGACGGCTGCGACGACCGCTGCGCCAAAGAAGGCTGCGGCGACGGCGTCAGAGACAGCGGCGAAGAGTGCGACGACGGCGACCTCGACCGCGGCGACGGCTGCAACGACCGCTGCGAGGTCGACCGCTGCGGCGACGGCGTGCGCCAGCCCAACGAAGAAGACTGCGACGACGGCAACAACGTCGCTGGCGACGGCTGCAGCAACCGCTGCCGCGCCGAGCCCGAGGTGCTGTGCGGCAACTTCCAGTTCGACGAAGGCGAGCAGTGCGACGACGGCAACAAGAACGAGGGAGACGGTTGCAGCCGCACCTGCCAGCAAGAGTTCTGCGGCGATGGCGTGCGCCAGGCGCGCCTCGGCGAGCAATGTGATGGTGACGACGTCGACCAGGGCGCCTTCTGCAACTTCTGCGTCATCGACCGCTGCGGCGACGGCCGCCTCGACCCCGGCGAGGTCTGCGACGACGGCAACCGCGTCCCCGGCGACGACTGCACCGGCTGCAAGCCTGCCCGCTGCGGCAACTTCATCCTTGAGAAC
>JANNAY010000004.1:0-3006 GCA_031384945.1 Deltaproteobacteria bacterium | reverse complement strand
GATCACCGAAGCGCTTGGACAACGCGATGCAGGCCCCCATAGCGGCCAGGGCACCTCGGGGACCGAAGGATGCTGCGGCCGCGCCCATGGGCAGGGGGCGCCACAGGCGCGGAGCACGCTGCGCCAACGCGACCAGTCCTGTCGTTCGCCGAGAGGCCGCGCTCAGCCGAGGTCGAGATCGCCGCCGTCAATGTTGATCGGAAACGCCCGCAGCTCAGATGCCTCAGCGATGCCCGCGGCGCGACGGAGCGCGCGGTAGACGTGTCCCGGCGTGAGCAGCACACCAGCGTCGTCAAACGCCAACGTCGACGGATTCACGCGACGCGCCTGCAGCACATCACCGATGTCGTCGCCGCCTTCAGGCAGGCCCGTGGTGCCGCCGACGACGACGTTGGCCGGCAGCAACGACAGCGAGAGCGCGACGTCGTTCTGCAAGACCATCATCGATCCGATGGGCCAGTGCCCCGAGCCCGCGCCCTCGCGCACCGGCGTGCGGCCAAAGTCAGAGGTCATGACGACGACGACGGCGACGCCCTCGTCTTCGCCGGCGTCGACGACGTGCGACGCCAGTTCGAAGACCGAGGCCAGCTCGTTCAAGTGGTCGTAGTCGGCGATGCCGTGTGAATCGAGGTTGGGACCGCCCATCGAGACCGTCATCGCGCTGGCCAATCCATCTTTGAAGGCGCGGATGCCCATGGTCGCCAGCGCCTTGGCGTTGTCGAGGTCAGAGAAGGCCAATTCGGGCAGCTGAATGTCGCGCAAGCCAGGTGCTGCGCGCAGCGCTTCGTCCCACGCGCGAAGTCCCGAGGCCTGCAGCGGCAAGAGACGCTTGTCGATCTGACGACGAGAACGGGCCAACGCCGACGCGCGAATGCGGTCGCGGATCGAGGGCAGCGCGAGGCGCTCGACCTCGACGGTGGCGCGATCGTTCAGGTACTCGCCGGGCGACGGGCGGTTGACGTCTTGCAAGCGCGCGATGGTCGGCACGCCGATGTAGTCGAGGCGCACCGGCGAAGTGAGGCCGCCGGCTTCGTCGTAGCCGCTGACGTCGACGAGGGGCATGACCTGCCCGCGTCCCATGACGCCGGCGACCTGCGCGGCAAAGATCGGAAAGCCCTCGAGCAACGCGCCGCTCATGCCGTGGCGCACGCCGACGTCGTGGTTGTTGGTGGCGAAGTCCAAGCCGTTGAACACCGTCAAGCGCGACGCATGCGTGGTGAAGAACGGTGCCACGGGGCGGATGTCTGGAGCGCCAGCGGCAAAGGCGTCGACGTAGGCGATGTTGCCGGCGGTCTTCAGCTGCGTGACGTCGTGAAAGCCGCCGTCTTGATCGGCACGGAGGCCAAACTTGGGATCGCAAAACAACAGCGGGTCCCAACCGCCGGTGGCGCAAATCTGCACCCAGAACACCGGCGCGCCCGCCGTCTGCGCCTGCGCGCGACCGGCAAACGTCGACGCCAGCAGCGTCGCGCTCAGTCCCTGCAACAACGATCGGCGAGAGCAAATCGGTTTCATGTTCAACGCTCCAACACGAAACGAGGATCGAGCAGCAGCGAGGCAATCACTGCCTGCCAGGCTCTGACGACGTAGTCGGCGTCGTCGTCATCGCCTTCGACGCTTTGCCCGGTGGCGAGGTCGACGGTGGCCGCGCACGGTCGCTGCAGCGTCGTCGTTTCGTCGCCAGCGGCGATGGCGGCGAGGCCGTCAGCGCGGGCGCCGTCGAAGAGGGCGACGGCATCGTCGATGTCGGCGTCGTCGGGCGCGTCGTCGCCGAGGATCAACCAATGCAAATCGATGACGGTGGCGCGCACATCGCTGGCATCGCCGCGAAACAAGAAGCGCGAGCCCGGCGCACGAGCGAAGTCACGCGAGACGGCGATGCACGAGACCTCGAGGGCCATGTGCTCGGCGATGGCCGCCGTCAACGTCGACGGCTGCTTCTGCCGCGCCTTCACACCGCTGAAGGATCCATCGACGCCGCCGAAGAGGGTCTTCAGCTCTTCGCGCAACAACAGGTAGCTGTCGTCGGTGCCATCGTGACGTCCGAGGCGTTGAAAGCCGGTGTCAGACGAAACCGCGCCGCCATGACCGGCCCAGGTGACGCCGAGAATGTTCTTCAACTTGCGATCGAGGCGCTCGGGCGTGACCAGCGCACCGCCGCCGTAGACGGCGAGGTCGAAGCGGCCACCCCTCTGCCCATCAGACAGGTCGACGTCGGCGCCGCGAAAAAACGGCGACGTCACGATCGCCGCGACCACTGGCGGCAGCTTCATCCCACCATCGACAAAGACCTGCGCGAGCCGCGCGATCTCTTGATCTTCGGCGACGGCCGCCGACGCCAATGCGACCTCTTCAGACGTCGTCGGGTTCGCCGGCCCCACCAGCCGCGCGCGCCCCATCAACGAGACAAAGATCGGCGTGACCATGGCGCGGGCGAACTCGGGCTGCGCGGCGATGAAGTCACCGAGGTGCTCGAGGGCGCGACGGCGCTCTTCACGGGGCAACACGTCAGCGGCGTCGACCGACGTACCGGGGGCGAACATCACCTCAGCGTCGCGCCAGCCGTCGTCGGTGCAATCGTTGTTCTGCTCAGGCAGGCGATAATAATTACCGACCGAATAGCCGCACCCGCCCTGGTTCATGTAGAGACCCGCCAACGGATCGATGCGCACGTGACACGCGGTGCACTGCAGGTTGTTCTTCGTCGGGTTCGCGTTCAGATCGACGGTGGCGGCGTCGATGCGGGGCGCGGCCTTCATGATGTCGAAATCGAGAAAATACTTCAGGGTGAAGCGCGCGCGCTTGCGGTTGAAGTTGGTGGGTGAAGACGGGTACCGGTTCAACCACGCCGATGTCGTCAGCACGCCGGCGTATTCGCCAACGCCGCCGATCTCGTTGACGCCATCGACGTGTTCGACGACGACAAATTCTTCGGGGTCGTCGATGTCGGCGAAGGCGGTGCCGGGGGCGTTGCCCTTGTAGTCAACATTGAAGAAGCGGGCCGAG